>NZ_JAPZSO010000085.1:0-43977 GCF_027531715.1 Microcystis sp. LE19-8.1F
ACAGACATGGCTTTTTTTCTCCCCTCGCTCTACGGCACTCACTGCTTTCTGTCTTAAATCATCACTATAGGGTGCTGCCATGAAAGCTTCTCCTCATTTCTTTTTCTCTATTATGTCCTAACTATCCCGCTCTTTGCTATAAATCTGGGAGCGAGTCTAAAAATAGGGTGTAGGGAACGGGATTTGATCGCCAATACCGCATCAGATTATACTTCATCTTTATGAGAAAAGCAGTATGAAGACAGGCACTGATGCAAAAGGGGGAATAAATAATCAGTTTTTAATAACCAGATTTAGTAAGCTAAGACGCATTTAAAGCGCTTATTCTTAAGATTAGCCGAATCTCCCCCAATCCCTTTACTGTTGCCTCTTGCAAGAGTGCCTCTTGCCTCGTCTCAACCAGCAATTTAAATGCGCGGGCAGCTTATCAGTGCAGAAATAATGACCCTACCAGCCTAAAAATAGCAAAAAACCCGGCGGGAAAATCTCCCCACCGGGTCAAAAAGGCAAAAGTAAAGAATTATTTCTGATCGGCCTTTTTGCTTGACTTATCGCCCATTTTGTACTTACGCAAGAAGCGATCGACCCGGCCCTCCGTATCGATCATCTTCTGGGTTCCCGTATAAAAAGGATGATTACCCGACCAAACCTCCACATGAATTTCTGGTTTTGTCGAACCCACCGTCATCACCAGTTCACCATTACAGATCACCTTGGCTTCCGGATACCAAGTAGGATGAATTTTTTTCGGCATAATAAACCTCTCTATTAACCTAACGTTTCGAGTATTGAGGCGCTTTGCGCGCTTTGTGAAGACCGTATTTTTTCCGTTCCTTCGCCCGGGGATCCCGAGTCAGATAACCTTCACTCTTGAGGGGAGGACGATTTTCCGGCGCTAATTGACATAAAGCTCTAGCGACACCCAATTTCACCGCGTCCGCTTGGCCGGTCAAACCACCGCCCTCGGCCTTAACGATGATATCATACTCGTTTTCCAGTCCCAAAGTCTCCAGAGGAGCCTTGATCGTCTGGATATAGGTGGGAATGCGGTTAAAATGGGTTTCTCCATCGCGACCGTTAACGGTAATTGCCCCCGTCCCCGGCACGAGACGCACGGCAGCGACCGCCGATTTGCGTCGTCCCGTTCCCCAATAAACTACCTTATTTTTACTGTCCGTGGCTTGCATTGACTTAATTTCCTCCTGCGGGAATCGTATTAATCGCTAAAACTTCCGGTTGTTGTGCCTGATGGGGATGTTCCGCACCGGCATAAACTTTCAGTTTCGTGAACAATTTCCGACCTAAGCTATTTTTCGGGAGCATTCCCTTAACAGCGTGTTCGATAATCCGTTCGGGAATGCGTTTTTGCAGTTTATCGAAGCTTTCTACCTTCATACCACCCGGTCTGCCGGAGTCGCGGCGATAAACTTTCTGTTGGCGTTTTTTGCCCGTCACCGTCACTTTTTCGGCGTTAATAACAATGACAAAATCCCCCGTATCCAGATGGGGGGTGAAAGTGGCTTTATTTTTGCCCCGTAGAATCATAGCGATTTCGGTGGCCAGACGACCTAGACGCTGATCGGCCGCATCAATGACGTACCATTTCTGCTCTAGAGTCTCTAAATTTGGTAGAGGTGTTTTGTTCATGGTGAGTTTGCCTTGGTTTACAAAAATAATTTTTTTTATTGCCGACCTGGGTGTTGGGGGGTTAGGGTTTTCGGGTTTTCGGGTTTTCGGGTTTTAGTTGAAATTCCCCTATTCCCCCATTACCCTATTCCCCTATCCCCTCTGCTCGGAAATAATAAAGAGGCTGAGTCTCGAACCAGACGCTATCGGCAAAGGGAAAATCGGCGTAACCCACCCGCAGTAAACATAGTCCTTTAGCTGGTGCGGCGTATTTGACCAATTCTCGGCGCTGATTGACCCAGATGTCGGTAAAGTTTTCTAGCGATCGCTCACCAGTTCCCACCTCCACCAACATTCCCACCAATAGGCGCACCATCCCGTACAAAAAGCCATTGGCTTGAATTTCCATCTGTACAAATGGCCCTTGACGGTAGCATTCCACCCCTTGTACTTCTACCCAGGAATGGTCACGACTAGAGTTAGCACGGTGAAAGGCGGCCAGATGGTGCTTACCCAATAGGGGCTTTAAGGCCCTGGCCATCAAATCGGCATCGAGGGGACGATGGTAGTAGTGCCAACTAAAGGGGCTAACAAATAGATTGGGGATGGGGTCGGTATAGAGGGTGTAACGATAACGTCGCCAGAGGGCCGAGAAACGGGCGTGCCAGCGATCGGGAACCCGGCGCGAGGCCCGGATGACGATATCGTCATCTAGCCGAGCATTGAGAACCTTGGCCCAATGGGAAGGTGGGATCGGACTCTGCTGCTCGAAATGGGCAACTTGGGCGGCGGCGTGAACACCGCTATCGGTACGTCCGGCCCCGTGCAGAGTGACGTCATGACCGAGAATATCGGCCAGAGCCTTCTCGATTTCCTCCTGCACGCTCCTGTGATCGGGTTGCCGTTGCCAGCCGTGGAAATTAGTTCCCACATACTGGATAACTAGGGCGATCCGCGACTGGTGGCAAGCTGTCATCTTTACATCAGTTCGATAATCGCCATGGGGGCATTATCCCCGCGACGGCGCAGGGTACGCACGACCCTGGTATAACCGCCGTTCCGGTTGCCATAACGGGCCTGGGCGCCTTCAAAAAGGGCGTGAACCAGTTGTTTATCGTAGATGTAGCCCATAGCTTGGCGACGGGCGCTCAGGGAACCGTCTTTAGCTAGGGTGATAATGTGGTCTACCTCTGCTCGCACCGCTTTCGCTTTCGCTAGGGTGGTGGTGATCTGACCGTGGCGAATTAGCTGGGTGGCCAAGCTGCGCAGCAGTGCCTTTCTTTGGTCAGCCGGCAGACCCAATTGAGGCACTTTACACCGATGTCTCATGGTATTTTCCTGGAATTGGGTTTACTTGCTTTTTTCTTGGGGTAGGGTGATTCCTAACCGTTTTTGTAGGGCTTCAATGACTTCTTCCGCCGATTTCTGCCCAAAGTTTTTGATTTCTAAGAGATCTTCTTGGCTGTAATCGAGGAGGTCGGCTACGGTGTTGATCTGCGCTCGCTTCAGGCAATTGTAGGCGCGCACGGATAATTGTAGTTCCTCGATCGGAATTTGGTTTTCTTGGTTGATCTCTTGGTCGTCAAAGTTACCGGAGGATTCGAGGGCGTTGAGATCCTTGAGCGGGTTAAAGAGATTAACTAGCATATCGGCCGCTTGGGAAAGGGCTTCTTTGGGGTTAATGCTCCCGTTTGTCCAAATTTCTAAGAGCAGACGATCCTTAGCTTGACCGCTTTCGGAACGGATATCTTCGACGCTATAGTTGACTTTGGTTACGGGCATAAAAATCGAGTCGATTTGCAGAAAGTCTAGCGAAGTGGCTTCTTCTTTACTGCGATTGATCGCCCGATAGCCTTTGCCTTTTTCCACGCGAAATTCCATCTCTAGCTTGGCTCCTTCGGCTAGGGTGGCGACGTACTGATTGCGATCAACTATCTCGATTTCTGAGGGTAAATCGAATTGTGCCGCCACTACCGTCGCCGGTCCAGTTGCCACTAAACGCCCGATCTGGGTTTGATTGGTGTAGCTTTTCAGGATGATTTCTTTCATGTTGAGCATGAGTTCCATCACGTCCTCGCGTACTCCCTCGACGGTGGCAAATTCGTGATTGACTCCTGCGATCCGCAGGGCCGTCACGGCCGCCCCTTCCAGATTGGAAATGAGAATCCGTCTCAGGGCATTGCCTACGGTTGTACCCTGGCCTCTTTCTAGAGGCTCTAGTACAAACTTACTGTACTGACTCTGATTCTTGTAAGTTTTTGCTTCTACACACTCGATTTGAAATTGCGCCACCGATTGACCTCCCTTGTTCAGTTTTCAGTTATCAGTTATCAGTTATCAGTTTTCTTTGGCTTTCAGCGTTTAGCGTTCGGCGTTCAGTTTTTTGAGCAGATGGTCTTTGACGACCCGATTCTGCTGCTGATGCGCTCAAAGCTAACGGCTGCCAGCCTCAAGATCCCTGTCCCCTGAAAAAGCTGTTCACTGTTTACACTCTCCGGCGTTTGGGAGGACGACAACCATTGTGGGGGATGGGGGTCACGTCCCGGATCAGGGTGATTTCTAATCCTGCTCCTTGCAGGGCCCGGATGGCGGTTTCCCGTCCTGCCCCGGGGCCGCTCACCATCACCTCTAGTTGACGCATTCCCTGTTCGATTGCTCGGCGGGCGGCGTTATCGGCGGCGGTTTGGGCGGCGAAGGGGGTTCCTTTTTTGGCTCCTTTAAAACCACTCGATCCCGCCGATGCCCAAGAGATCACATCGCCTTTGGTATCGGCGATCGTGACAATGGTATTGTTGAAGGTCGATTGAATGTGAGCGACTCCGGTAGGAATATTTTTCTTCTGTTTTTTTGGTCCGGTTTTTTTGGTTGGTCGCGCCATAGTTTTTCTTGATTGGGGGATATCGCAATGAATAAAAAATTATTTCTTGGAGGGGGCTTTTTTCTTCCCTGCCACTGTCACCCGACGACCGCGACGGGTCCGCGCATTGGTTCGCGTCCGTTGCCCGCGCACGGGTAATCCTAGCCGATGCCGACGACCTCGATAGGTGCCGATATCGGCGAGGCGTTTGATGTTCATCGCCTCCCAGCGTCTCAAATCCCCCTCGATTTGATAATTTGTTTCGATATAAGTCCGTAGCGCCGCCACGTCTTCATCGCTGAGATCCTTGACCCGAGTGTCAGGGTTAACACCCGTCGCAGATAAGACTTCTTGGGAACGCGATAGACCCACTCCGTAGAGGTAGGTCAGGGCGATTTCCACACGCTTATCGCGAGGTAGGTCTACACCAGCTATCCTTGCCACGCTTTTTCTTTCTCCCTATGAACGATTTTTTTTCCAAAAACGACTACAATTAACGGTAACGATTCTCTGCCCCAAGACAGTGACTTTGGTGGATTAACCTTGTCTCTGCTTGTGTTTGGGGTTAGAACAAATTACCATGACTCGACCGCGCCGACGGATGACGCGGCACTTTTCGCACATTTTTTTGACAGACGCTCTAACTTTCATGCCTAACTATTCTGGCAACACTGCAAGCTTATTATTATATCAGATTTCTTTTACCCGTGTCACCTATTTTTTTTAAATAAATTTGGCCGCTGATTAGACTTTTTGGCTTCTTTGCCCCCATTTGTCCCTATTTTTTCTGATTTTTCAAGCGATAGGTAATTCTGCCTTTGGTTAGGTCGTAGGGGGTCAGTTCCACTTTGACTCGATCGCCGGGGAGGATTTTGATATAATTACGGCGGATTTTGCCGGATATATGGGCTAAGACGTTGAAACCGTTATCTAAATCCACCCTAAACATGGCGTTAGGCAAGGATTCGGTGACGGTTCCTTCCATTTCGATCAGATCTTGTTTAGACAAAGTTAATTCCTCAATTTCACTAGAGACAATTTAATTTAACGCTCGGCAGCATCAACCGTGCTTTTAGCACAATTCCCCCAGTATAGCTGATCAGTGATCAGTGATCACTGATCACTGATCAGATGTGAGTTTTCAGTTCACAGCAAAAAGCTCCCCATCTTCCCTCTCCCCCCGCAACGGCTCGACTGAGCATCGCCGAACGTCGCGCACGAAGTGGTCTCCCGACTCCCCACTCCCCACTCCCATCTCCCCACTCCCAGGCAGTATTAACAAGTAATATTTAGATAATCAACAGCTTAACATTGCTGTCTTTTCACTGATTACTGATTACTTTTCACTGTTCCCTGAAAAGCTCCCCACTCCCAGGCAGTATTAACGAGTAATATTTAGATAGTCAACAGCTTAACATTGCTGTCTTTTCACTGATTACTGATTACTGATTACTGTTCCCTGAAAAGCTAGATTATTCTACGACAATTCGCCATTCATGAAGTTCGTATTCCACACAACCATTCTCGATTAAAGGGTCGCGAACTATAATTGCTTGGGCTTCCTCAAGAGAATCGGCCTTAAATAATAACATTCCGCCGCCCCTTTCTGCCCAATAACCGGTTTTTGCTGCTCGTCCTTGGCTAATTAAATCACGCACATAGTCCTTATGGGCGCTGACATAGCGATCGAAGGTAGCTTTATCAACAATGCCTTTTTCTATCTTGACAAACCAGGTCATAAATTCTCAGTAGGCTAGGACGGATTAACAACCATATAATTATACCGATTAATCTTGGCTGTCGATGGTGCAATGTAACAGAGATATACAATTAGCTAGAGTTGTGAAAGACTGCTAGAATCGAGGTGACAGCTTCATTTCTGTAGCTTTGCTTGTTTCCATGAATCAACCCCAGGGATCTCTATTTTTTATTGCGCTTTTGCCGCCGCCGGAAGTACAGGAAATTGCCACAAAAATCAAGTTAGAGTTTGCAGAAATTTACAATAGTCGCGCCGCCCTGAAATCGCCTCCCCACGTCACTCTCCAACCCCCTTTCCGGTGGAATTTAGGAGAATTACCAGATTTAGAAAGATGTTTAGAGGAATTTGCCCGCTTGCACTCTCCTATTCCCCTAATTCTCGAGAATTTTGCCGCCTTTAAACCGCGAGTCATTTATATTAATGTCCAGAAAACCCCAGAATTATTAACCCTGCAAAAACGGCTTTTACAGCAGCTAGAATCTTCCTTGAATATCAGCGATAATACCTCAAAAAGCCGGGCTTTTGCGCCGCATTTAACCGTTGGCTTCCGAGATTTAACTAAAGATAATTTCTGGAAAGCTTGGTCAAAATATGCTAATCAAGAGCTATTTTTTGAGGTGATAATCGATCAAATTACCCTCCTAATTCATAACGGTAAGCACTGGCAAATTTATCGGCAATTTTCTCTATAATCCAGACCCTTGCAGGTTTCTGCGGGTGCATATCATTTTTGTAAATCTACTAAGTTGGGATTTTTAAGGGGAAACTCTCTACTAAAATCGGGCGTTACTTTCGATTTTATCACTCAATCCAAGCTTTTGGGGGGTTCTACCCCCCAAACCCCCCGTTGGGGGCGTGGCGCCGCCCCCAAACCCCCCGCGCATTAGTTTTTCGGTGAGATGCTTACAGACAGCTGCTGATATATCTGTAATAATTTAAAAGTCACTGATAATTGCTGATTGTCGGTATTGCTGCAAGTGCGAGATGCACCCGATTTCTACAGAGGAAGGGGTTATAGTGCTAAAATAGGAGAGAGCAGTTTTTAAAGCTTCATTTCTGGCTTTTTTGCGAAATTTTAACCTATAGAGCGATTTTATGGCGACTCCGCCGCCCTGAAACCTATGTTACTCAAAAATCCCCCGAAAATCTCCCCCAATCTGATCAAACAGCTAGAAGCGATCCTCGGTAAAGATGGTGTCATCCGTCGCAAAGATGAATTATTAACCTACGAGTGCGATGGTATCACAGGATACAGACAAAGACCTGCTCTTGTGGTACTGCCCCGCAGCACCGCAGAAATTGCGGCGGTGGTGAAACTCTGTCACGATAACGAGATTGCCTGGGTAGCGAGGGGTGCAGGAACGGGCCTATCGGGGGGGGCGTTACCCTTAGAAGAGGGGATTCTCATCGTCACGGCGCGAATGAATCAGATTCTCAGGGTTGATTTAGATAATCAAAGGGTGGTGGTACAGCCCGGGGTGATTAATAATTGGGTGACGCAAGCGGTAAGCGGGGCGGGATTTTATTATGCACCGGATCCCTCTAGTCAAATTATCTGCTCGATCGGTGGTAATGTGGCGGAAAATTCCGGCGGGGTTCACTGTTTAAAATACGGTGTCACTACCAATCACGTTATGGGCTTAAAAATCGTCCTTCCCGATGGTTCAATTATCGATGTGGGGGGTGCGGTACCGGAACAACCGGGCTACGATTTAACCGGTTTATTTGTGGGTTCCGAGGGAACTTTAGGCATTGCCACGGAAATCACCTTAAGAATCCTGAAAACTCCGGAATCTATCTGTGTTTTACTGGCTGATTTTACCAGTATCGAGGCGGCGGGCCAAGCGGTGGCGGATATTATTAAATCGGGAGTGATTCCGGCGGGGATGGAGATTATGGATAATCTCAGTATCAACGCCGTGGAAGACGTGGTAGCTACCGGTTGTTATCCCCGGGATGCCGAGTCAGTTTTATTAGTGGAATTGGATGGTTTAGGGGTAGAAGTAGCCAGGAATAAACATCGGGTTGCCGAGATTTGCCGTCAAAATGGGGCGAGAAATATCACCACGGCTAATGATGCCGAAACCCGCTTTAAACTCTGGAAGGGCAGAAAAGCGGCTTTTGCGGCGGCGGGGAAAATTAGCCCTAATTATTTTGTGCAAGATGGGGTGATTCCCCGCACTCAATTGGTGTATGTTCTTCAGGAAATTAAGGCTTTAAGTGAAAAATACGGTTATAAAATCGCCAATATTTTCCACGCCGGGGATGGCAATTTACACCCGTTGATTCTCTACGATAACAGGGTAGAGGGGGCCTGGGAAGAAGTGGAGGAATTAGGCGGTGAAATTCTCAAGCTTTGTGTGCGGGTTGGGGGCAGTTTATCGGGGGAACACGGTATCGGCATCGATAAAAATTGTTATATGCCCGCCATGTTCAACGAGATTGACTTAGAAACTATGGGCTATGTGCGGGATTGCTTTAATCCCAAGGGTTTGGCTAACCCGGGGAAATTATTCCCCACCCCGCGCAGCTGTGGGGAAGCCGCTAATGCGAAAATACAAGGCTTTGCGGGGGTGGATGTGTTTTAGGTTATTGGTAATACCAATTTTCTAAACTAGCGGCAGAGATGGCTAGTTAAAAAAGGCAATAGGCAATAGGCAAGAGGCAAAAGGGGGAATAAATAATCAGTTTTTAATAACAGAATTTAGTATACAGCGTTTCTCAGATAGATGAGGTTCGTTCTTGCGTCTAAAACACTTGATTAGCAAGGATTACTCTGTGCTTCACCTTTACGAGAAAGGCTGTAAGTATTGACTGATGACTGATGACTGATGACTGATTACAGTCCAGCTTGGGGTCCTAGGGGCAGATTGATATTAGAGGGGAAAACTGGGACTTGTCTTTCCAGAAAACGCTGGGTGACTAATTCTCGGAACATCTCTAGATCTTTTTGCCATTGTCCCAGATATTGTTTGAGCAGATTTAATCGATCGCTGCCCTCGGCCAGATTATAGTTAAAGTTACCGGCAAATAATAGCGCCGCTAAGGTTTGGCCATCGGGTAATTGCAATTTTGCCTCGTTAATCGCCACGGATAGCTGAGAGGTTTCTAACTGATAAAGTAGATTGATGCCGGCTTGTAGGGGGGCTGTACCGAAATTGTGCCAGGGACCGGGGGCCAGAAGAGTTTCGGTGATGTATTTTTGAGCGGCATCGGGACTACTAGGGAGAGGAACAATGCTTTTCGGGGCGATACTCAGGGCTTGATATTCGGCTAAAGGGAGTTTATCTAGATATAAACCAACAATTTCTGGCAGTTTCAGTTTCAGGCGATCGGGAGAGTTAATTATCTCCACAAAGGTAATTTTCCGGGGTTGGGCGACGATGCTGATACCATTTTGAAAATTAACTTGAGCGTAATTAGGATTGAGTACCGGCTGGCCATTCAATTCCCAGTCGGGGGGAACTATTCCCGAATATTTGAGGAAATCAACCGTTAGCATGGCGGGATTGAGGCTTTTGGCTGTAATTGCGATGGCAAGTTCTTGTATTTCCCGCAAACTAGCCAGTGGTTGATTGGAGTTATTGTCAGTGAGGGCAATCATCAATTTTCTCCTTGCATATTTAAGTTTTCTTTCTAAGCAGGTGGGTGTTAAAAACTGTCAGATACCCCCCTTATTAAGGGGGGATTAAGGGGGGATCGGCACCCCCCTTATTAAGGGGGGATTAAGGGGGGATCAAAGACAAAATCTATCTTCAATTTAATTGAAACCAGTTACTTAGGGCTACAGTTAAATTATTCCGGGTCTCGGAGGCCTAGTCACTATCACTCGGACAAAGGACAAGAGAGCCATTCCAGATAAGTATTACTCAATTCTTTCACAGCTAATTCATAGAACCTCTGACCGTGTTCGGGAGTCGCTAAAGCAGGATTGGACCCAATACGACCATCGGGGTAGTTTTGGCGAAAATTAGCCGCACCGTAAATACCATGACCAGAAGCCACTTTTTCCGATAAAAAGGCGTTTTTAAGGCTCTCAGGGTAAAGATACTGAGTTAACGCCACTTCGCTCGGTGTAGCGTGGGAACCCTCCTGATCTCCATACAATTCTTTGGCTAAAAGATAAACTTCTCGCACCATAAACCAATTGGCCACTTGACATTTAACCTCGTTTGTGTTAGGCAAATTGAGGGAATCCAAATGATAATAGGTTTCCGAAAAAGCGGCTTTTAGGGTGGCAATATTGCCCCCGTGACCATTAATAAAGAAAAATTGACGAAAACCCGCTCTAGCTAAACAAGTCACATAGTCGAGGATGACTTGAATCAAAGTGCTAGGACGAAGGCTAATCGTACCGGGAAAAGCCGTGTGATGTAGGGCCATACCGACATTTAAGGTGGGTGCTACCATTGCTCGTACCTGTTTCCCCACTCCTTTAGCGATCGCCTCAGCACATAGAGCATCTGTACCAATTAGTCCCGTCGGCCCGTGTTGTTCCGTGGAACCAATGGGAATAATAATTCCCTGAGATTGTTCTAGATAGGATTCCACCTCTAACCAGGTAGATAACTGTAATAACATTCGGCTCTACCCCCCAAAACGAGTGCCGGTTGACAAATTGAGATAAAATTAGGACGAATAATCAAGTATTTTTATGTTAACCCTTGACACCCCCCCCTTGTCGGCGAGTACGGATTTCGTTCCCAATCATCGGATTTTAATCGTTGAAGACGAAGAAGTGATTCGGGATATGATTATTTTGGCTTTGGAAGAAGAAGGTTACGAGGCGCTCGGTGTTAGTGATGGTCGCGTTGCCCTAGAATTACTGCAAAGTCAAGAATCTAATCACGGTGAGTCTCGTTTTGATTTGGTCGTTTTGGATTTAATGTTACCCCAAATCAACGGTCTTGATATCTGCCGTCTGTTGCGCTATCACGGCAATATTATCCCGATTTTAATTTTAAGTGCTAAGGCCAGCGAAACCGATCGAGTTTTGGGTTTAGAAGTGGGTGCCGATGATTATCTGACTAAACCTTTTAGTATGCGCGAATTAGTCGCTCGTTGTCGCGCTCTCATTCGTCGTCAAGGATTTACTTCCCTAGCTGCCGCTCCCGTGCGAAAATTCCGCGATGTTCTTCTCTATACCCAGGAATGTCGGGTGACGGTGCGAGATGAAGAAATTAACCTTTCTCCTAAAGAATTCCGTCTCCTCGACCTATTTATGAGTTATCCGCGCCGAGTTTGGTCAAGAGAGCAATTAATTGAACAAATTTGGGGGCCAGATTTTTTAGGAGACACCAAAACCGTCGATGTTCACATTCGCTGGTTACGCGAAAAACTAGAAATCGATCCCAGTCAACCGGAATACCTGATTACTGTACGCGGTTTCGGTTATCGTTTTGGCTAGGTGAGCGATTATATTTTCAAGTTTAGCGATCGCCGCTTTCTGGGATAATGACTATTTTCGCTTTTATTTTCGGAGTAGTTTTAGGTTTGAGTATTTGTTATTGGCAAGTCTCACGCTTAAATAGAGAGTTAAAGCGAAACCTAAGCGCTCTCTCGGATTCGGTGGATTTGTCGGCCTCTTTTCCCGTTACCTCCCTAGTGCGTCGAGAATTACAGTTTCTCTCCCAAAGTCTGCAAGAGCGAGAAAAGAGTTTAGAAATTCAGAAATCCTTGCTAGAAATAGCGCCGATCGCCTATCTTCATATAGATGCCGATAATCAACTGCTCTGGTGTAATCAACAGGCAATTACCCTCTTAAAACTCGATCGCTGGCAGCCAGATCAGGTACGTCTGCTGCTGGAATTAGTGCGTTCCTACGAATTAGATCAATTAATTCAAGAAACTCGCCAAAAACAGAGTCCACAGGTGCAAACTTGGACTTTTTACCCGACTAATTATCCTGTCACTCCCATTAGCGAT
Source organism: Microcystis sp. LE19-8.1F (assembly GCF_027531715.1). Lineage (NCBI taxonomy): Bacteria > Bacillati > Cyanobacteriota > Cyanophyceae > Chroococcales > Microcystaceae > Microcystis > Microcystis sp. LE19-8.1F. The sequence goes on from NZ_JAPZSO010000085.1 coordinate 12,168, forward strand.
CGCCAAGTGATTGCTCCTAAATCGATTGCCTTGAAGGGTTACGGTTATCCCTTGCCAGAAGGTGAAATCGCTGTATTTATCGAAAATAGACAGCCTTTAGTGGAATTATCGCAAAATCGCGAGCGAGCTTTCTCTGACTTAACCCACGAGTTACGCACTCCCTTAACCTCCATTTCTCTCCTCACCGAAGCTTTACAAAAACGCCTGCAAGCTCCCGAAAGACGCTGGTTAGAACAAATGGGGAAAGAAGTGGAGCGTTTGAGTCAATTAGTCTGCGATTGGCTAGAAATCAGTGAATTACAAGCGGATGCGGGGCGATCTTTACAATACCAGATAATTAATCTAGAGGAATTAATCAGCGCTGCTTGGCAGACTGTCACCCCAATAGCCGCCCAAAAACAGATTAGCTTAGATTATTCCTCTCCGGTGGATTGGACGCTGGAAGTGGATCATTCTCGTCTGCTGCAAGTTTTCCTGAATCTCTTTGATAATGCCATTAAGTATAGTCCCGATCGGGGGGAAATTCGCCTAGAAATTCGGGAAATATCCGATACTATCGGGAAAAAATGGCTGAGAATTGACGTTATCGACAACGGGAAGGGATTTAACGAAGCGGATCTGCCCTACGTTTTCGATCGCCTCTTTCGTGGTGATCCTTCCCGCACCCGTCAAAAACAAGGCAGCAAGGATCATAGTACCGGTTTAGGTTTATCGATTGCCAAAGAGATTATTCAAGCCCACGGTGGTTCGATCGTCGCTCAAAATGATCCTAACACCGGTGGCGCTCGCCTACAAGTCACTCTCCCCCGTCAAAAAAATTAGGTGGGAATTATGAATTATGAATTATGAATTATGAATTGGGGAGAGGGGAGAAAAAATTCTGTCAAGTTCTCTAGACAACTGTGCAAAATCTAAAATTTTCTTGTTATGACTGTAGAGAAAGAGTAGTTTTATGTTAAGCGAATCCGACCGTGAGCCTATCCAAAGAAACCAATCATCCCGATCGCACCTATTTCGCTCGTTCTCTCCAGCGATTGGAGCAGGATGTGCTGAGAATGGGAACCTTGGTCGAAGAATCCTTTCGTCTTAGCCATCAATCCCTCTTTGCTAGGGATTTGGAAATGGCGAAAAAAATCGCCCCCCTCGATAAGGAAATCGATCGCTACTATCGTCAAATCGAGTTAGATTGTGCCACTCTCATGACTCTACAGGCTCCCGTAGCCCAAGATTTGCGGCTTTTAAGTGCTTTTATGCAATTAGTGCGCGATTTGGAACGGATCGGCGATTATGCCAAGGATTTAGCCGAAATAGCACTCAAGTTATTCGCCTATACTCCTCATGATTGTATGAGTGAGATCGAGGCTATGTCCCACCATGCTCAGTATATGTTAGCCACGAGCCTGGTTGCTCTGGCCGACCTCGATCAAGAAGCGGGTTCAAAGGTCAAAGAACTAGATAATACGGTCGATCGAGCCTATGATTATCTCTATCACACTCTCGCCCATCAAAGAGATATCAAGGGTGTGGTGGAACCAATCCTGCTGATGGCTTTACTAATCCGTCATCTGGAACGCATGGCCGATCACGCCACCAATATCGCCCAAAGGGTATCCTACATTGTTACTGGACAGAGAGGCTGAGGGTGTGGGGTCCTGAGTTGATTTCTCTCGAACTCTGACCCTCGCTTTTAGCGTTTACGACTCAGGGGGTTTACAATTTCACTTAACCCCTCTCCCAAGAGGGATAAACCCACCACCATCGTGGTCATCGCTAATCCGGGGAATAAAGTGGTCCACCAGATACCTGTAGATAAATCCGCCAAAGCTTCCTTGAGATCATGACCCCATTCCGGCACTTCTTCTGGTAATCCTAAGCCTAAAAAGCCTAAACCGCCTAAAACCAGGATCGCATCCGCTGCGTTGAGGGTAAAAAGAACCGGGACACTTTGGACGACATTAAAGAAAAGATATTTTGATAGTATCCGGCTAGGACTGGCACCGATCGCTCGTGCCGCTTCGATAAATAACTCATTTTTGACGCTGGCGGTTTGATTTCTGACCACGCGAAAATATTGAGGAATATAGGCAATGCTAACAGCGATGGCTACATTGACGATACCACGACCCAAAACGAAGGCCAGAGCCACCGATAATAATAACCCCGGCAAGGTGTAGAGGGTATCCATGAGAAAGAGGAGAACGCGATCGATCTTACCCCCCAAATAACCGCTAATTAACCCTAAAGGAACCCCGATGACTAAAGATAATCCTGTGGCCAAAAATACCACGGACAAGGCCGCCCGGGCCCCGAATAGGGTGCGGGAAAAGACATCGTAACCGCGCACATTCGTCCCGAACCAATGGGCGGAACTGGGGGTTTGTAGGGGATAATTGCTTAAAATGTCGGTTGGATCCTGAATCAGGCCGATCGCTTGTAGAAGGGGCGAAAACAGGGCAATCAGGATAAAAATAATTGTCAATACCAACCCCACCCCTAGTAGCTTAGTGGTTAGGTTGGGTTTCAGAAAAGGATCGATCGGCAATTTAACAGGAGTCATCGACAAAATTTAGCCATTGCATAGAACGCTAATTGTAGAAGACAAGGCTAACCTGAGACAAGAGCAGTGTTTTTTTCAGACAGCCGGGGCCGAAACGACCATAAACCAGAGCAAGACTGCTAAAGCTAAAACAGTTAGTTTAATCAGGATATAAAGCAGTCCGTTGGGATAAAGGAGATCGTGAAACATATTGCCTCCTTGGGAGAGTAGCGATTGTCTCTCTCTATCTTTGATCTTAAGTCTTTCTTTGTTCACCTGACGCACAACTTAACAAAACGTGCGATTATAGGGAAAAAGATTTTTTTACTAGCTATGGCACTACTGACCACAGGAAAACCATTTATTCGCGATCTGGAACAATACGGCGCTTTAGGTGTTTACGCACCCTTAGAAGGGGGTTACGAGGGACGCTATCAAAGACGTTTACGGGCCACCGGTTACAATGTCCTGCATATCACCGCTAGAGGTCTGGGCGATTTAAGTGCCTATCTTACTGGCATTCATGGAGTCCGTCCCCCCCATTTAGGTAAAAAAAATATTGGTCGGGAAGCAGCCGTGGGACCGGTTTATTTTATTCCTCCCATTGCTACCTATCAATTGGAAAATTTACCCCCCAAATCTAAAGGTTTAGTGATTTGGATTATTGAAAGTTTTGTTTTATCCTCGGAAGAAAAACAATACTTAATTAATCTTAGTCAACAGGAACCCCGGTTAAAATTTGTCCTCGAATTGGGTGGGGAAAGATATTTCCGTTGGCAACCTTTGAGCAAATCTTTAATCGCTGCCTAAATTACCGAAATAACACGGTTATTTAAATATCTCATCCTCAAACCCTCTCCCCGGAGAGGGAAACTTCATTTATTGAGAGTTTCTTGTTCCTCCCTCACCCTTTGGTAGCTATTCATTTAATTTTCTTAATTTTGCCAGTTGACCTAGGTGAATTTGCCATAATATGGGATATCGTTGCCGCAAAAAACCTAGGAGTTAGATCGTGACAGTTAGAGTTCGTATTGCCCCCAGTCCCACGGGAAATTTACACATTGGAACAGCGCGCACAGCCGTGTTTAACTGGCTTTTTGCCCATCATCACCAGGGTAAATTTATCTTGCGCGTGGAAGATACAGATTTAGAACGTTCTCGACCAGAATATACGGAAAATATTCAAGCGGGCCTACAATGGTTAGGACTGAATTGGGATGAAGGTCCTTTTTTTCAAACTCAACGCCTTAATTATTATCGTCAGGCTATTCAAACCCTGCTCGATCGAGGTTTAGCCTATCGTTGTTATTGTACCCCGGAAGAATTGGAAAAAATGCGGGAAGAACAAAAAGCCCGCAATCTTGCCCCCCGTTACGATAATCGTCACCGTTATCTCACCCCCGAACAACAAGCGCAATTCGAGCAAGCGGGGAGAAAAGCAGTAATTCGTTTTATTATTGACGATGATCGAGAAATTATTTGGCAGGATTTAATCCGGGAAAAAGTCATCTGGAAAGGTAGTGATTTAGGTGGCGATATGGTGATCGCTCGTACCTCGGAAAATGCCGAGGAAAACTTCGGTCAGCCTCTTTATAATTTAGCGGTAGTTGTTGATGATATCGATATGGAAATTACCCATGTTATTCGTGGGGAAGATCACATCGCTAATACGGCTAAACAAATTCTTTTATACGAAGCTTTGGGGGCAAAAGTGCCGGAGTTTGCCCACAGTCCTTTGATCTTAAATCAGGAGGGTCGCAAGTTATCTAAACGGGATGGAGTCACTTCGATCGATGATTTCCGAAAACTGGGTTTTCTGCCGCAAGCTTTGGTTAATTACATGACTCTCCTCGGTTGGACTCCTCCCGATTCCACTGAAGAAATTTTTACCCTTGAAACGGCCGCAGAAGTGTTTAGTTTAGAACGGGTAAATAAAGCGGGGGCAAAATTTGACTGGACTAAACTGGATTGGATTAATAGTCAATATCTCCATCGTTTAACCGGTGAGGAATTAGTGCCTTTACTTCTCCCTTACTGGCAAGAAGCAGGGTATAATTTTGATGCTGAAACCGATCGAGCTTGGTTGATCGGTTTGGCTACTCTCATCGGTCCGAGTTTAACTCGTTTAAGCGATGCTGTCGCCGAAAGTCGTTTACTTTTAACCCCTCTGGCTAATTATAATCAGGAGGCTTTAAGTCAATTACAATTAGAGGGAGTTAAGGATATTATCAAGGATATTCTCGCCGCTATTACTCCCGATTTGACCGGAGAAGTTGCTAAGGGAATTGTGGAGACCACAACTAAAGCCCATCGGGTTAAAAAAGGTCTAGTGATGAAGTCGCTGCGGGCCGCTTTGATGGGGGAGTTACACGGTCCAGATTTAATGCAGTCTTGGCTACTTCTCAATCAAAAAGGTTGGGATCTATCCCGTCTTCAGCAAGCAGTAAATAGTTAAATTGATTGGCTATCAGTTATCAGAAAATTTTCTGTATATTAGGGTTGACAAATGCCCTAATATTGCTATATACTTTCTAGTATAATGGGAATCCGTGTCGCCCTGCATACCCTGCTCGTGATCGATTACTGAGGGGATGGTGGCGAATTTTTCGTTTTTTTCCCCTAGCTGTCAGGGACGATCTAGAAACTTTCTTAATTTTCAGGCATTATCCACAACTTTTACCTAAATATAGATTTGTTAATCTCCTGACAAAAAGCTATGGGTGAAAAAAAACGAATTGGAATTCTCACCAGTGGTGGCGACTGTGCGGGTTTAAATGCCGCCATTCGTGCCGTTGTCCACCATGCCAGTGGCAATTATGGCTGGGAAGTGGTGGGTATTCGAGAAGCAACGAACGGATTAGTTAGCCGTCCCCCCAAAACCACTATCTTTGATATTGAAGGAGTCGATCGCCTGTTGGTGATGGGAGGAACAATTCTCGGTACTACCAATAAAGGGGATCCCTTCGCTTTCCCGATGCCGGATGGAACCCTGATCGATCGCTCTCAGGAAATCATCGACGGCTATCATAGTCTGGGACTGGATGCCCTGATCGGCATCGGTGGCGATGGTAGTCTGGCGATTTTGCGCCGTATTGCCCAACAGGGAGGCATTAATCTGATTGGTATCCCCAAAACCATCGATAATGATGTGGGAGCTACAGAAGTCTCCATCGGCTTCGATACAGCTACTAATATCGCCACAGAGGCCCTCGATCGCCTCCATTTTACCGCCGCTAGTCATAACCGGGTGATGATTCTAGAAGTTATGGGTAGAGATGCCGGCCATATCGCCCTGGCTGCCGGTATTGCGGGGGGGGCCCATATCATTCTCATTCCCGAAATTCCCTACCGATTAGAGAAGATCTGCGAGAAGATCCGGCAACGGCAGCGTCTGGATAAACAGTTTTCTCTGATTATTGTCTCCGAGGCTGTGCGTACCGAAACTGGCAATCGCCTAGTGCAAAAGGAAGCCCTAGGGGAAGATCGTCTCGGGGGTATCGGTCGCTATTTAGCCGAAGAAGTTGCCAGGGAAACCGGGGCCGAAACGAGAGTGACTTTCCTGGGCCACATTCAACGGGGGGGTATTCCTTCTCCGATGGATCGCTTACTGGGGGCGGCTTTTGGCGTGGCGGCCGTGGATCTGATCGCCCAGGGAGAATTCGATCGCATGGTGGCCTGGCAAAATCGGCAAGTGGTCAGTGTTCCCATTGAGGAGGCGATTAAAACCTATCGCGTCGTCGATCCCGAAGAAACTTTAGTCAAAACCGCCAGGGGTTTGGGTATTTGTCTAGGGGATTGAGATTAAATCTAGGGGAATCGGTGCGAGAATTAACCCTTAAGTAGGTAGGTGTTAAAAACGATCAGTTCCCCCCTTATCAAGGGGGGATTAAGGGGGGATCGAACCTAAAATCTATCTTCAATTTAATTATAACCAGCTACTTAAGTATCGCCCTTTCCCCACCGATTAAAATTACCCCTCAAATAAAGATAAACTCTGATAATTATTTTTCGGCAATTTCGCCAGTAAACCTAAATGATTAATAGTTCAGTTAATCTAGCAGAAAGATTGTTAGAAATTAACAATCTTGATCGAGAATTATTTAATTATTTTCAAGAAAAATTACTTTATTCTGAGCAATTATCTCGTACCCTAGTGAGTTTTCAAGGTAATAAGAACCAACCGGTTTATCGCTGGTATAAATATAAAGAGGGTTTTTCCGTTGATCTGATAGTTTATCTTCTAGAAAAATATGGTATCAAACAAGGAAAAATACTAGACCTTTTCGCCGGCAGCGGAACAACTTTGTTTGCGGCGGCGGCCAGGGGTTTATCAGCAGATGGAATAGAACTATTGCCGATTGGACAGGAATTAATTATTACTAGACAAATTTTAGAAAATGGCTTAAATAGTGATGATATACATCGTCTAGAGTACTGGTCTAACCATAGCCTTTGGCAACAGGTAGATTACAAAGTTAAGTTATTAGAATTACCAATTACTCAAGGAGCATATCCCCAAGAAAATCAGGCTTGTATAGAAAGTTACTTAGGGTTGATTGCCCAAGAGAATGAGCGAGTGCAAGCGATCTTAAAATTTGCCTTACTTTCTATTCTCGAATCAATTAGCTATACTAGAAAAGATGGTCAATACCTCCGTTGGGATTATCGTTCTGGTAAACAACAGGGCAAAAATATATTTGACAAAGGGGAAATTTTAGACTTTAAAATTGCCCTACATAGCAAGTTACGAGAAATTCTCGCAGATTTAGAGCCTAGTCAGCAACAATTGGAACTTTTTTCTAGAGATTATCCTCAGGGAAAAATTCAACTATATCAAGGTTCTTGTCTTGAGATTTTGCCAGAGATTTCCTCAGAAAAATACGATTCTATTATTACTTCTCCTCCTTATTGTAATCGCTATGATTATACTCGTATCTACGCTTTGGAATTGGCTCTGTTGGGAATAGATCAACTACAATTAAAACAATTACGTCAACAAATGCTTAGTTGCACTGTTGAAAATAAACCCAAAGAGTTACTAAAAATAAGTGAACATTGGTCGCCAGCCATTGCCATAACTGATCGTCAAAAATTATTAGAAAGTGTCCTGGATTATTTAGAGGAATTAAAATCAAGCAAGGCCTTAAATAACCATGGTATTCCTCGGATGATTAGGGGGTATTTTCTGGAAATGTCTTGTCTAATTTATGAATGCTTTCGGGTTATGAAATCCTCGGGTATTTTCTGTATGATTAATGATAACGTGCGCTATGCGGGGGCTAGTATTTCTGTAGATTTAATTTTGTCAAAAATTGCCGAAGAAATTGGATTTAAAGTAGAAAATATTTTAGTAGTTCCTCAGGGAAAAGGTAATAGTAGTCAGCAAATGGGATGTCATGGTAGAGAATCTTTAAGAAAATGTATTTATGTGTGGAGAAAGCCTTAATGGAAAAACCCTATCTCTTGCATTTAAACCAAAGTTGTGATTTGGAGACTACCTATGAAGCTATCCGTTCAGGATTTATTGCTCTAGCCTTAGAAAAAAATCAGAGAGCTACTCCTTTAATTGCAGAAGCAAGAACCTTAAAATGGCTAGGGAAATTTATCAGCAATTAGAGACGAAAAAACTCACCAATGCCCCTAACTTAACCAATGATAATCTACTGGTTTCAATTATGCGTTGGCTATGCCATCTTTAACCTAGTTAACAGCTAGAAAACTACAACTCAAATAAAGAAGTTATTTCACCATTAAGATAACTGCTGTAATTAACTTCCGTTATGGAATAAAATTACAATATAGTCATTTCAATTAAGATTGAGAATATCAATGCCAGAGTCCATAAGAGTTTAACTGGTCTAGAGTGTATCAGACTTATCTGAAATGACTATAAGATAAACGCCGACAAATATACACACTTCTCCCACCCTGTTGTATCAAAAGCTACAATTTAATAAATCTTTACATTTCTCGACTGGCGATTCACGCAGTTGGCCAATCTCCATTCCTACAAATTACAATTGAGTTAAGATATTCATTTAATTTAAACAGGTGAGCGATGAAATCAAAAGTCAGTATTGAAATAGAAAAGAGAGAAGGAAGATATTCTGCTTACAGTCCTGAAATTACAGGATATATAGCAGAAGGAAATTCTTTAGATTCAGTCATTGATGCTATAAAACAAGCCATCCAATCCCATTGGCATCAACAGGAAGAAGAATCCAGCAAGACAACGGCCCAATCGCTTCTCGAACTTTTTGAAAATATTACAGCCGGCATGACCGAAACAGAAATCAACAATTTGCCGAGGGACGGCGCACAAGAACATGACCACTATATCTATGGTATTCCTAAAAGCGATTCATGAGAACTATCTTTGCTGATACATTTTATTGGACAGCATCCATCAATCCTAGAGATAATTGGCACGGTCAAGTAATTGCTATTACTCGCACCTTAGAACAATTTTGTCTCGTGACAACTGAAGAAGTTTTAGCAGAGACTTTGACTTTTTTTTCAGCTTACGGGAGTCAGATGAGACAGCGTGCTTGTCAACTTGTTCAAGGAATAATAAAAAACCCCAATATTCAGGTAATCCACCAAACTCATGAATCATTTTTAGCGGGTCTAACTCTTTACCAAAATCGTCCTGACAAAGAATATAGTCTCATTGATTGTATCTCTATGCAGACGATGCGAGAACTGGAAATTATCGAGATATTGACCCATGATAAACATTTTACTCAGGAAGGTTTTGTCATTTTGCTATAGTGCAATTGCCCTCGATTCTTAAGGTATTTAATCAAGTTAATAAAGCAAAAAAATAAAACCCCCTCAACTGACTGAATGAAGGGGCATTTATAGTATTTTCGGTGGGCAATTTAGCCTACTTTTATGGTTTGAGTTTGCGCTTGAGGGTTGAAGCTGCGCCGAGGGTGCCGAGGGCTAGGAGACCGAGAGTTGAGGTGGGTTCGGGAACTGGTGGAATCTGTGTCTTCAGGCTAAGAATAAAGCTTCCACCATCCCCAGCAAGTGTTAGGCTAGGATTTCCCCTTAGCTTGATGTTCAAGGCGGAAAAAGTCCCCAATAACTCCACAGAACCGTAAGCGGAACGAGCACCAGTAGTCGGAGGGGTAGTGGAGGGAGGAAGACCAACGCCAGTCAACGGATTCGCATCGGCGATGATTTTGTTCGTGGTATCGACTGTTAAGCCATCGCCGCCACCACCGTTACCGCTCAGTAAATTGAGTGCGATCGAACCATTGCTGGGATCGGAGAAATCATAGATCATCCCGTCAAGGTTGGCAACGTGAAAGGTGGGATTGGTCACGGGCGAGCTAAACTGAATCTTTAAAGTCGCAGTCTGGCCAGTCTGATTAACCATTGTATAACCTACCCGATCACCTAAACTTTGGGATGGAGTATAGATGCTGCTGTAGCTGTATTGAGGGGTAGTATTATCGATTGTTGTTCCTTCCCAACTTGTTGGGTTAATACCTGCAATCGTAAAGTTAGGTCCGCCACCAGCGAGTATAGAACCTGTAACGTTGACTCCCCCTAGGGTTCCCGCGAATGTTCCTGTGCCTGGTCCCCCAGCGGTAAAGGTATTCAAGTCAAGGAAAACTACTGCTGCTTTCGCTTGGGGGGTCGCGATGAGGATACTGCTTGTGAGCGCAGTGATGGATAACAGTGAAACAAATTTCATTTTTTAGTGGTTTTAAGATAAACGCCGAAAATCATACACACTTCTCCCCCCCCCGTTGTATCAAAAGCTACAATTTAATAAATCTTTACATTCCTCTCCCCTTAGTCCCTCGCCTTCGGAAGCGATAGGTTAGCATAGAGTGGGTGAAAACAATTTTTCTCCATTGATTTCGGGTGTCTCATGGGTATTCAATGGGATGAAGCCAAACGACAGCGAGTTTTAACAGAACGTGACATTGACTTCACTCGGTTAAACGATCTGCTTTACAAACCTTACATCGAAGACCAACGCTCTGAGCAGCCAGAACAATATCGAATTGTTGGCTTTGCGGGCGGAACGTTAACAACATTCATCGTAGAATACAGAGTCGATGAAGTCGGTGATTACATTTGGGTTGTCACCGCTTGGAAATCAACTAAACAGGAGCGCAAAAGCTATGAGGAAACAGTCAACTGAAATTAAAGATATTGAGGAAATTGCTCAACAAGCACATCTAGGGAAAGATGTCTCTGAGCATTTCACAGGTAATTTTCAGGTTAAGCAACAGATTAATCTTGATTTTCCCCCGGAATTACTACGAAGCATAGATGTAGAGTGTCAATTGCAGAACATGAATCGTCAGGATTGGATCAAGATGGTTTGCGTTGAAAAACTCCGTGCAATTCAATCTAGCAGAATAGCCAATACTGTTTAGTGGGGTCAAAGTATCCTACGCTACAATTTAATAAATCTTTACATTCCTCTCCCTCGCTTAGGGATTGAAACAAACCTGACAATCTCCTGATTTATACATTGCTTTGGGAGAATTGAAAGGTGGGATTGATCCCGCGGGAGCAGATGAACATTGGAAAACTGCTCGTACTGCTTTGCAGAGAATTGATGATGCTTTTAGAAAAATATCTAAGCATCCTTATACTTTTTTTATCAGCACTGCTATTGAAACAAAAATGGCTAGGGAAATTTATCAGCAATTAGAGACGAAAAAACTCACCAATGCCCCTAACTTAACCAATGATAATCCACTGGTTTCAATTATGCGTTGGCTATGCCATCTTTAACCTAGTTAACAGCTAGACAATTACAACTCAAACAAAGGCAAACTTTGATAATTATTTTTTGGCAATTTTGCCAGTAAACCTAAATGTTCGTAGGCGGCAGCCGTCACCACGCGACCCCGGGCAGTACGATTAAGATAACCTATTTGTAATAAATAAGGCTCATACACCTCCTCGATCGTCTTGGCATCTTCTCCCGTGGCTGCCGCTACCGCTTCCAATCCCACGGGTCTGCCTTGAAACTGTTCGATCATCGTCTTTAATACTAATCGATCGGTCCAATCTAAACCCATAGAATCCACATTTAATTGATTTAATCCCTCAGCGGCTAACTGGGGGGTAATCATAGTTTCTCCCTTCACCTGCACATAGTCGCGCACCCGTTTTAATAAACGATTGGCAATGCGTGGAGTTCCCCGACCGCGACGGGCAATTTCGATCGCACCCGCTTCAGTCATGGGAATATTAAAAATAGTGGCACTTCGGAGAATAATTGTGGTCAATTCCTCGACTGTATAGAAGCGCAGACGTTGAATCATGCCAAAACGGTCGCGCAAAGGCGAAGTTAAAGAGCCAACTTTGGTAGTAGCACCGATTAAAGTAAAGGGAGGTAAGGAAATACTGCGAATTTTTGCCGCTTGACCCTTGCCAATCGTCACATCCAGCCGATAATCCTCCATCGCTGGGTATAATAACTCCTCCGTTACCCGATTCAGTCGATGAATTTCGTCGATAAAAAGAATATCCCGGGGTTGAAGATTGATCAGGATGCCGGTAATGTCCCGGGGACGCTCTAAAGCGGGGGCGGCAGTAATGCGGCAATTTACTCCCATCTCAGCCGCTAAAATTAAAGCCATGGTGGTTTTTCCTAACCCCGGCGGTCCGTAGAAGAGCAAATGATCGATCGCTTCTTGTCTAGCTTTGGCCGCGGCGATGGTGACTTTTAGATTAGCCTTTAAGTCCTGTTGACCGATATAATCCTCTAGGGATTGCGGACGAATCTGCGCTTCTGCTTTTTCCGTTTCTTCTATAGTGGGATTGGGAGTGAGCAGATTTTCCTCGGCAGCCGGGGGGGAATTGTGCGATCGTTTGATGGCCATTGTTACAATCAAGAGTCTAGGATATGTTAGCGAAGCGGATTTTGCCTTGTTTGGATGTCAATAAAGGTCGGGTAGTTAAAGGAGTTAATTTCGTCAATCTTCAGGATGCTGGCGACCCCGTGGAGTTGGCCCGCTTGTATAATCAGGCAGGGGCCGATGAGTTGGTTTTTCTTGATATTACTGCTACCCATGAAGATCGCGACACGATTATTGATGTAGTCTATCGTACGGCGGAACAGGTTTTTATTCCTCTGACCGTGGGTGGCGGTATCCAATCCTTAGAAAATATTAAAAATTTGTTAAGAGCCGGGGCCGATAAAGTCAGCATTAACTCGGCTGCCGTGCGCGAGCCGGAATTGCTCGATCGAGCCAGCGATCGCTTTGGGAAACAGTGCCTTGTGGTGGCGATCGATGCTAGACGACGTAAGGATGTGCATAACCCCGGTTGGGAGGTTTATGTTCGGGGTGGACGCGAAAATACGGGTATTGATGCTTTATTATGGGCGCAAGAAGTGGAAAAACGCGGGGCGGGTGAGTTGTTAGTTACCAGTATGGATGCTGACGGCACGCAAGCGGGTTACGATCTGGCCTTGACAAAAGCGATCGCGGAAAGGGTGGAGATTCCTGTGATTGCTTCGGGAGGAGCAGGTAATTGTCAGCATATTTACGAAGCATTGACGGAAGGGCGGGCAGAAGCGGCTTTATTGGCTTCTTTGCTCCATTATGGTCAATTAACCATCGCTGAGGTTAAAAATTATCTGCAAAATCAACAGGTCCCCGTGCGTTAGCCCGAAAATGAGGGACAGATTTGCAGAACTTAATCTAGTGATTGAGTCGCTTTTCCGGGATAAGGATTTCTTCAGGCTTAAACCCAAGAATAGCAAGGTTTAGACCTAAGCTAAGACACATTTTAACCGCTTACTGTTGCCGCTTGCCTCTTGCCGCTTGCCTCTTGCCTTATGTCAACAAGCAATTTAAATTCCCGGGCAGCTTATTACTGAAAGCTAATGGCTGAGGGCTGACAGCCTTGATCGAGAAACCGGCAAAAAATCCCTGTTTTTAACTTCCCTCCGATTATCCCCAGGGAAAATTATGTATTAGAATAGAGGAAAGTTAACAAAATTTAAAATATGTTAGTTCCGATTCTCATCTTTGACCTCGGTCTTGTGGCTTGGTCATTGCATCTGATGCAGCAAGCGTTCGACAAGCAAGAGTTTTCCTTGATGCTGGCGGGAACCTTGGTGGCAGCAGCGGCAGCGGCTATGTTAGTAGTTTATTTCCTCATGGGTCACTGTTTAACCTATTTAACCCAAATTCCGGCTCCTGTCTAAATGGGGGCGATTGTTTTACCATTGTCTTATCAGCGATCGCCTTTTGAGTGACAAATTTTTTTCTCGTCCCCCCTTGACAAAATGATTCTATTTAAGCTATATTCAAAAATGGTCTTCAAGGGGTTATAGCTCAGTTGGTAGAGCACCTCAATGGCATTGAGGGGGTCAGCGGTTCGAATCCGCTTAGCTCCATACAGTTAGGATAAGAGTTTCAGGGTTACTGGAACCAAAAAAGTAACGAGGAGATGGTAAATTGAAAGGGGATTTCTAGTTAGAAAAGTCTCTTTTTACCTCGATACTCTCTCAGGACAAAATTAATAAACCTCTTGCATAATTAATTTTTGAGGGTTCAAAAACGGCAAAAACAAGGATTAAATTACATAAAATCTGGAAATAGACCGTTTAATTGATTATTATTCATTCTTAATTCTGGCTCTTCGGTTTGTCTTATGCAACGGACAGGGTTATAGGGAATGAAACTCTTATAGAGAAAGGCACTTGGCGATTTTTGTCAATTTTTTTCGATCTAGAGCGAACTAATCAATTAAATCTTTTGCCAGACAAGGATTTAGTCGATTTATGCCACCCTATCGAACCATACCAAGTAACGAAGAGCCTTAATTCTCCTGACTACTGACTACTGACTACTGACTCCTAACCCTAACAACAATTTTTGATTTTTACAAGAGGTCTAATGATAGAGCTTTTTAAGCAACTACCTCGTTGGTTGCGGCTAAGTCTAGTTTTTCCGCTCTTATTTCTCAATGGTTGGTTATTATTCCAATTATTTAGCTATCTAGAACCCTTAGTCAGTATTTTTGTCACTGCTAGTTTACTAGCTTTTGTCTTAGATGTTCCCATCAAACTGCTGCAAAGACGCGGGGTTAATCGCAGTGGTTCGATCGCTATTGTCTTTTTAATTGCCCTATTAATTTTGATTGTTTTAGGTTTAATTTTAATTCCCCAGATTGTCGAGCAATTAAGCAGTTTAATCAATAGTTTGCCCCAGTGGATCGAGTCGGGAACCGAACAGATACAAAATTTAGAAAAGTGGGATAAAACTCAGAAATATGCGATTTATATCGAGCAATCAATCACCCAGTTATCGGAACGACTAACCAATGTTTTACAAACTCTTAGCACGCAATTACTCAGCTTTGTGCTGGGAACTATCAACAGTATCCTAAACATTCTCTTTGTTCTGGTTCTAACTGTCTTTCTGGTTCTCTATGGCGAACAAATTTGGGAGGGAATTTTTAGCTGGATTCCTGCTCCCTGGAATTTCAAATTAAGAACGATTATTCGTCAAACTTTTGAAACCTATTTTGCTGGTCAAACCATTTTAGCGGGAATTCTCAGCCTTGCTCAAATTTTTGTTTTTGTGGTTCTCAAGGTTGATTATGCCCTATTATTCGGGGTGGCGATCGGTCTAACTACATTAATTCCTTTTGCCAGTGCCTTTACCATTATTGGCATTAGTACCCTACTGATGTTTCAAGATTTTTGGTTAGGGTTAAAAGTTTTGACCCTGACCATTATTGTGGGTCAAATTAATGATAATGTCATCGCCCCTCGGTTAATGGGAGGTATGATCGGACTTAATCCCGTCTGGATTATTCTATCTCTTTTTATCGGGGGCAAAGTGGCAGGAATTCTCGGTTTATTGATAGCAGTTCCCATCGCTAGTGTGCTGAAAAGTACCATCGATATCATCCGCTCGCAGCAACGGGAAAAAGAACCGGTAGTTTTCCTAGAAGAAACGGTGAAAAATTCCTCAGAGGAGGGCAAATAACAATAAATCCTGTTTTTTCAGTGAACAGTAAACAGTAATGAGTGAATTGAAAACTCACATCTGCTAACTGCTAACTGATAACTGATAACTGATAACTGATAACTGTTATGAGCGGCTAATTTCTTCGAGAATAGCCATCGCTTCTGTCACCCTATCCCTAGGGATAAATAAATGATCGTGATAATAACCGGAAATGACATTGACGCTAATTGCCGCTTCGGACAGTTTCTCACTAATCACCGCTAAAAATCCCACCGCCGCTAAACTAGAATGCACAGAAAGAGTAATTTGTCTATAAATATATTTGTACTGTAATCCTGTGCGATCAGCCTGCTGACGGGGAATAATCACCGTTATGCCTTCCTCTTCCTGAAATTGGCAGATAGGGGTTAATTGTAGCTGTTCTAGTCCTGTTGCTGTTAGGGAAGAGAAAACGAATTCTTCGGTATTGAGGATTGGTTTCAGGGATTGGAGCAGAATATCGAGATTAGTTTCGCCTTCCTTCGGTTTTTCTGGCGATTTTTTCGCCGCATCCATACAATGATTAGCAGCAGCGTCAGCCACACTATTTTTAGCTCGTTCAATCCAGCACCAGCTAATGCGATCAAATCGGGCGACTAATTGACAAGCACGCTGATAAAAGGGACGTAAACTATCGCTTTTTACCTTCCAGTCTCCCTTAACTTGATTGATGACTAATTGACTATCTCCACGAATTTCTAGGCTTTTTAAGCCTAATTCTTGGGCTTTTTCCAATCCAATAATCAATCCCGTGTATTCGGCCTCGTTATTAGTGGCTATCTCCATATATCTAGTCGTAGTCAAGGAATTACCCTCGGCTAAAACTATTACCGCTGCACCCGCTGCTCTCCCCGGATTGCCGCGAGAACCACCATCAAAATAGAGAATTGCTGAATTATCGGTTTTTTGAGCTTTTTTATCCATAATTTTCGTTAATAAATCTTGTTATCTCCATTTTTATCTCTTTGACAATTGTAGGCGGTAGGGATTCCTGTCGGCAAAGCGGACAAGGCAACGATAGCAAGATTTTAGCCGATCGCCGTCACCGGGTAACTTTTTTTCTTCGGGTTATTGACAATAATTTGCAGTTGTCGGTTATACTGAGAACATCAGCCTAGAGTTATATTGCTAATAGTTCTCAATTAAAAGCTCCATGAGTATAGACAAATGGCCATCGGAAGGTGAGAAAATATTCAATCTTAGTGCTTGCGATCGCTGGCAGGTTGACCACCGGCTGCAGGCCCTGGACATTGAAGGTAAATGCTCGCTCCATCAGCCTTTGCCGGTTCGCATCGATGGACCGGCTCAACTTTTACAGCTGTGGATTGTCCTGCGACAGGTAGGGGTTTCTCGAGGCTGTTTAATCGCTTGGCTGGAAACCTGTTGACAAGCATAATCTTTGAGAAAAATTAGCAATCTGAGAGTAAAAAGTAAGAAATTATGTCAAAATCTGCAACTGCCATGGTTCCCTTTCAAGTGGTCGGTCAATTCCTCGGTTTTGTCCTCAAGGACGGATATAAGGTAAAATACCTGAGAATCAGTGTTGATAAACGGGAATATTGGTTGAAGCCCGAAAAAACACTGCGAGACCACATACCTCTTAATATTGCTCTCCACTCATGGCTAAAAGTGACGGGAGAAAGTAGTCTTTGTTCAAAAAAGGGAAAATTAAAACTTAGGGTACTAGGGATTGAGCATTTATCCGGCGAAAAAACCCCAGAAGTCACCCCGGCAAAAGCGCAAAAAGCCACCGTCTTAATCTGTCAGAAGTCCGATTGTTGGAAAAATGGCGGTGCGAGAGTCTGCCAAAGGTTAGAGAGTGGTTTAGAGGAAAAAGGACTGGGAGAAGCGGTGAATATTAAATTAACTGGCTGTTTAAAACAGTGCAAAAAAGGCCCGAATCTGGTGGTTATGCCCGATAAAAAGCATTATAATCAGGTAGCTCCCCAAGATGTCCCCTCCCTAATCGAGCGGCATTTTGCCACTTCTGAGCAAGGGAAGAGCCTATCAGTTTAACCGGAAATTTAATCGATCTTTTTTGTGCATCAAAGGGAGGAAGTGCCTAAAATTGTCATAAATTAGGGGTAGAAAAAGTCAATTCTTGCCGCCGATAATTGATTATCAGGGTAAGCTCATCTAAAATCCTATAAGATGTACTGGACAAAAAAGAGAGCATGGAAGGTTAAAAAGTAGGAAGTATCGGCGCGATTGACTAAAATAACAATAGACTAGATCGGAAGGAAACAATTATTTATGGCAACCACATCCGAAGACGTATGGCGACTCTTAGCCGAATTAACTGCCGCTCAAAAAGAAACTGACCGACAACTCAAGGAAACTGACCGACAACTTAAGGAAGTTAGTCAACAACAGAAGGAGACTGAACTACTATTGAAGGAAGTTAGTCAACAACAGAAGGAAAACGCCCAACAACAGAAAGAAACTGACAAACAACTCAAAGAACTGGGCAAACAAATTGGGGGACTCGGTGCAAAATTCGGCAGCTTTACCGAAGGACTTGCCCTTCCTTCAATGGAAACGATTCTCGGACAACAATTTGGTATGGAGGTTATCAGTCCCAGTGTCCGAGTCAGTAAAGAAGGACAACACCTAGAAATTGATGTTCTTGCCTATAGCAATGGTGAGCTAAATACTGCTTATATCGTTGAGGTTAAAAGTCATGCTAGACAGGAAGATATTACTCAATTAAAAAGTATTTTGCAACGGTTTCGCCGCTTTTTTCCTGAACACAAGGATAAAAAACTCTATGGCATATTAGCGGCGGTTGATTTATCCCCAGAATTACGCGAAAAAATTCTGCAAGAAGGGCTTTATGTGGCTCGGATTCATGACCAAGTATTTGAATTAGATATTCCCGATAATTTTCAGCCTCAAACCTATTAAATAACCCTGCTCTAGGAAAAACTTTTTCAGTAAGCTTTATTGTAATTGTCCGCGCAGAGCATAACGATCTTTTTCTAAACCGAAAGCGAAGAGAAAAGAATGGCGTATAGTGGGGTTAGAGAGAGTAAAAAAGAGAAAGAGAGCGATAACAGCTAATCCTGACGATAAACTAAACATAGTTTCGTAGGAAACTGCTAAAACCCCCAGAATTGGACCGGCTAAGGCTGTTCCCACATCAAAACCGCCGATACAGATAGAATAGGCCCGGCCGCGTTCTTGGGGCCCAGAGCGATCGGAGATTAAAGCCAGTAACATAGGGAATAAAATCCCCCCTCCCGTACCTTCGAGGATAGCGGCTAAAATTAAAGCGGAGGAAGATCGGGCAGAAGATAGAACCAACATGGATAAACCATAGCAAAAAACGCTAATAGTGATGAATAAACCCCGTCCATAGCGATCACTGGCTCCTCCCGACAAAATCCGTCCGATTACGCCCGATAGTGCCGCACAACTGTAGAATAGACCAGCACTGAAAGGGATCTGATTTTCGATGAGAAACAGGGGTAAAAAAGCGACTAAACCGCCGAATAAAGTCCCCACCAGTAGAAAAACTAAGGTGGGGACTAAAAAAGCTCGCTCTTGACATAATGCCCAGAAACTGCGCTCAATTGTCTGATTTTCTGCCTTCATTTCGGCTAATTTTTTCTTGAAGTCCGGTTCTTGAATGGAGAAACTCAGGAGAAAGGCGATCGCTCCCGAAGTGGCGGAAACTAGAAATAAACCGTTATAACCGATCGATTCGTAGAGATAACTGCCTAAAGCTGGACCGATTCCCATGCCTATGGGTGCAGTTAGGCTCATATAACCAATTATCTCTCCCCGTTGACGAACGGGGGAAAAATCCACCACTAGCGTACTGTAACCGGTGGTAAAAGCGGCGATACTGAGGCCATGGTAGGCGCGGACGGCGAATAAAGAGGAAAGATCGCGAAAAAATAGATAACCGAGGGGTGCGGTAGCGGCGACAATAGTTCCAAATAAAACCACTAATTGGCGACTGCGGCGATCAACTAGATTGCCTAACCAACTGCGCGATAAAATTAAACCGATAGCAAAGGCCCCCATGACAAAACCGATATCTTGTTTGCTACCGCCTAGGGAGTCAATATAGGTGGGGAGAGTGGGGAGGAGAGTGGTGATACTTATCCAGAAAAACAGCGCCGTGACGAAGAGGAAGAGTAGTTGACTACGAGTCTCGGCAGTAAGCGATCGAAAAGTTTTGAAAGCGTTCACAACAGCGACCGTCACAGGCAACAAAAAGACCCGGAGATCACGCCAGTCACAAGCATCCCGTATTGCTGCTACCTTCCGGTCCTGACAAGGTTAAGGCGTTGCGATCGCATGAGTCCGAGTCTTTTTCATCATAACATCTTTTTCGGGGATACCGGTATTTTTTTCTGGAGAATTTCCTCTCAATCTAGACTGTGAACGGAAATTTTCTCAACGAGGGGGTTTTTGCAATTGTTGTTGTAGAGAAGTTTCCGGTTCGATCGCCAATCCGCTAAACTGTCGGATTAAGAGTGAAGGACTCTCCCTAGAATCGGCAGCGAGGAAAAATAACCAACGGCTGCCGGGGGTGAGTTGTTCGATGGAATTGAAGTTACTTGTCAACCAAATTACAGGTAAATTAGGCAGATTGGCGTTTTTTTGACTAGCTTTTGCGTCTATACTGGCTAAAGTCTCTAAAATGACCCTTTCCCCCTGAATTAAACCCGTTTCACCGGTCCAGAGTTTCACATTTAATTGCCGACGATGGGCATAAAAATAGAGGGAAGCAGCGGCAATAATCGCCCGTTCAAAACTGTCTTCTTGCCAATCACAGAGGGTATCGAGACAGATAATCACTTCCTGTCCTCCCGTTAACACTTCTAATTCCCGAATTTGCAATTCTCCCAAACGGGCGCTAGTTTTCCAGTGAATTAAACGGGTAGAATCCCCGTGGCGATATTGTCTCAGGTTACGGGTAAGTCCTTGACTAGCCCTTTGATAATAGCGATTATTTTCTAATTTTTGTTCCATCTCTTGACCGAGGGAATCGATCAGGGGACATTGTTGTAAGGGTAAAACTTGGGGATAAACTAAAGCTTTAGCCGCTGCTTGACTACAACGACGACACCAAAATAAACCGAGAGGGGCTGCTGTTCTTAATTGTACTTCTTGCCAGTGATAAATACCCCGTTTACTGGTGGGTAAATAATAGGTCCAACGATGGCAACTTTTGGGGGCAATCGCTTCTATTGGGGTTATTTTTGGCTGATCGAGAACTATAGGCAGCATATCTGTCACTTCTAACAGATTTATCGGCTGATTGCTAGTATTTTCTATCTCTAGGCTAATACTAAGATCGTCTCCCGCACTTACGGGTACAATGGCAAGACGACGCACTTTCAGGGGAAGAAGGGAACGACGGGGTAAAATTATCGATAAAATTAAAACAGCGATCGTCGTGCCACAGATAGCATACAACCATCCCGCCATGGTATTAGTCGCCGCTCCGAAAAAACAGAGGGTAATGCCAATGATTACCCCACCACCGTAAGCGGGTAAAATACCGCGATCTTCTAACCAAGTTTTCATCAGGAAAAAATCTAGTTCTAGTCAGGGTTTAGTGGTTTTGTCGTCTTTGCTGGAAGGCTAAAAATCAGGCCCACACTTCTAGAATTACCCCAAAAGCCCTGAGAAACTATCAAGGATATCGGACTGATCAGCTAAGGAAGTTCTCTTCCTTGCCACTCTTGCCATTTTTCTTAACAAAACTTAACAATTGATGGCAAAATTTTGCTTGCTTTTGTCTGGAGATTTTGGGATAATATTTTTAAAAGAGTTTATTTATAATGGTAATCTAAGCATTCAATGGTAAACACGACCATCCCATTATATGACAATCATAACCCAAGCCGCCGTCAAAGTCAAGCCCTCACTCCTAATTATTTAGGGCTGGCTGAACAAATCTAAAAACCTTGTTGGATAAGACTTTTAGACTTTTTTGAAATCCAAAAGTGCCTGGCATGGGAGTGATCAGGGGGAAACTTCAGGTACTTTTTCCCTGAAAATTGAGTAATTGACCAGATGAGATCGGTAAAACCCTACACCCCAGATCCCACGACAAACTTTTTGCCGCAAACCCTAGATTTAGTCAGGGTTTATTGGTTTTGTCGTCTTTGCTAGAAGGCTAAAATTCAGGCCCACATCTCTATAATTCCCCCAAAAGACCTCTAATCAGCGAAGGGAGTCCTATCCCTTGCCACTCTTAGGATTTTTCTTAACAAAATTTAACAATTGATGGCAAAATTTGGCTGGCTTTTGTGGGCAGATTTTGGGATAATATTTTTAAAAGAGTTTATTCATAATGGTAATCTAAGCACTTGCCATTAAACACAAACATCCCATTATGAGACAATCATAACCCAAGCCGCCGGCAAAGTCAAGCCCTCACTCCTATTATTATTAGATTTCTTGCATAATTAATTTTTGAGAGTTCAAACTCACCGTTCGCTCATTTCTCGAACCGAAAATTTGATAAATTGTCTCAAATGCAGTCTAGCAAACGCATTGAGCGTTCTACTCGAATATTTATTAGTACAAAAAGACCATTTGGAAGTTAACGAATTGATCAGGGTTTGAGCGAGTCAATTGGCGATCGCATTCGGCACTTTTCTGCTTACCTTATTCGCTAAAAAGCATACAGGATAAAGGTTAAAGCAATTTTAAAACCCTTCCCTTAAAAGAGTAAGCGAACAATGAGTCGAAGGCTCTGCCTTAAAGTAGTATTCAGGTAGAACCTCAACAAAGCGTTCCCAGGTAGAACCTGGGAACGCGCTAAAATTCAGGACCACATCTCTATAATTCCCCCAAAAGACCTCTGATCAGCGAAGGGAGTCCTATACCTTGCCACTATTGGGATTTTTCTTAACAAAATTTAACAATTGATGGCAAAATTTGGCTGGCTTTTGTGGGCAGATTTTGGGATAATATTTTTAAAAGAGTTTATTTATAATGGTAATCTAAGCATTCAGTGTTAAACACGAACATCCCATTATGAAACAATCATAACCCAAGCCGCCGTCAAAGTCAAGCGCTCACTCCTAATTATTTGTCGCCTGAAACTTCTAATTCCCTGGTCGGTGGGGGGTTGGGGATATTAGTTAAAATAACAAAGGTTGAAAACCGTGTTTGCGGGAAGCTGCGCCGATTTGTTCCATTTTAGGGACGGTAATTTGATTGCGTCCCCAAGAAAAATTAGTTTGCCAACCCTCCAACTCTAATAAAATCGCCTCGGCAAAACAGGCAAACATTTGACGAGAGGGAATATCCATATTAACGATTTTCATAATTTTCCAGTCAATATCGAGGGAATGCTCGACAATGCCGCCCTTAATCACCGAAATATCGGGGGCATTTAACACCGTGCCTAAATTTTTCGGATAACCACCATCAATAATAATACAGGGGCGCTTGAGTTTATCCACATCAATTTCCACCCCTTTAGGCATACTAGCCACCCAAACAATGATATCAGCTAGGGGTAAAGCCTCCTCTAGGGGAAGAATTTTACCGCGTCCTAACTCCTCTTGGAGAGATTGTAAACGCTCTTGATTGCGTGCCACATAGATTAGTTTTTTTGTATCGGTTTTTTCATTTAACCAACGACAAACGGCGCTGCCGATATCTCCGGTTGCCCCGCAAACCACGACGGTAGATTGAGCTAAATCGATGCCCATTTTTTCAGCGAGGGTTTCCACCTGAGTGCAGATGACGTAAGCGGTGTGGGTGTTACCTGTGGTAAAACGGCCAAAATCTAGCTCGATATTCCGCACCTGTCGATTATCTTTGAGATTAAATTCCTCGAAAATAATTGAAGAAAAACCACCGAGTGCGGTGATATTGATATCACTTTTTTGAGCGAGTGCCATGGCATTTAGCACCTTACGAATAGCAGACTTTACCCAACGATTCGACAACATCTCCGGTAAAAAACAGGATTCGATATATTTCCCTCTGATGGTTTGCCCCGTGATGCTGGTGACATGAAAATCATCGACAATTTGCGGGGGGGCAGCACACCAAAAATCTAATCCCTGGTTAGCATATTCAGGATAACCTAGATCGTCGGCGACCGATTGGGCGTGTTCTAAACTGGTAAGATGACCTATAAGACCAAACATTGATTGTTCTTTCGTTAGACTAGATGGCACTAGATAAAAATGAGGATATTGCTAAGAAATCGTTAAGACTCTTAAATATATTACACAAAAGCGCCGCTCTGTGTTGAGCGGCAGCAGGGAAAAAAAGGAAATCTAGAGACTCAAGCTTTAGACAGCAGTTAATCCGTAGGCAGACATCCGCATAATATCACGGGTGCTGAAACCAATATTGCTTAAAGCTTCCCCGTAGCTAATCATAAAGTCTTCCACGAGGGCCTCTTTTTCCATACCGAGGACGCGAGCATCATCCTCGACTTGATTGAGCATTCTCCAGACAATGGGAAGATTAGCGCGATTTGCCGCTTCTAATTCCTCTTTAGCGGTTTCAAAGTTCGCTTTTAGCCATTCTTCGCCAAAATTGAGATGTAAATATTCGTCTTTAACTACGCCTTCGGTAATTTTACGCGCAAAAGGATCGGCAACAGGAATATAAATATTATAGGCAGCGATCGCAAAAGCTTCGATAATCAAAGATTGGATCAATAAACAGGTGACGATTTTACCTTCTGCGTAGGCAATTTGGAAGTTATCGTGCAGAGAGGAAAAGAATTCTTGAGCATACTCCATATCAGGAGTGATTTGCAAATTTTGGCCGCAAGCTTGAAAACCCTTCATGTGACGGTTTTCCATTTTTGCCAGACGGTGTAACTCTTCTTTGTTATCGGCAAGGATGTCTGCTAATTGAATATAATTGCTATTGGCCTCGTATTCGCCTTCAATAACGATGGCATTAATGCGACTATAGGCTGATTTATAGGTTTCGCTAGTGAAATCAAGCTCTAATGGTACAGCAAGCTCTGGCATAAACTCGATTGACTCCTATTTCTGACGAGATTTTTCCGACGTTCTTTCCAGTCTAGGGTAAGCTTTCTAGATGGAGTTATCTTTTTACGAGTCTAGCTCGATCGGTCTTTTTTGTATAGGTTGCCCTGAGAGGCTTACTTCCCAAGTAAGCTAGGCAATTTTGATAGCCTTCACCCCACAACCCTGACAGCTGTGCATTAGACATCT
Organism: Microcystis sp. LE19-8.1F; assembly: GCF_027531715.1. NCBI lineage: Bacteria > Bacillati > Cyanobacteriota > Cyanophyceae > Chroococcales > Microcystaceae > Microcystis > Microcystis sp. LE19-8.1F. The sequence goes on from NZ_JAPZSO010000085.1 coordinate 36,887, forward strand.
ATTCAATCACATTTAACAGCGTGCCTCAAATCGTCTTCGACCTCTTCACCACAGTTTCAACCCTCAAGCGCCAACTAAACCCATCTAAATCCACCGAACAAGAAACCACCAAAGTCGGCTATATTACTGAACTTCCCCGTTGACAAAAAGCGACAACTTTTGCCGGAGGAGGGATTAAGAGAATTTCTGCTGCCCCGTTACTGAGTACAAATTAAAGAAACCCCTAATAAATCTAACACCTTTTGTTGCAGAGAAGTCGGTCGAGTTATCTTGAAAAACGTACACTCTACTCTGTTCAAACAAATCGTCCCCAAGTCCTCCAATTCACTACCCCTAATCTCTCTTTTTTGCCAAAGATAATTTCCCTGACATAGCTTTATTTTCTCTCGGTTTAATTTTTGGTGACTTCTATCAGATTACAACATCTGCTCGAAAACTTGACAGACGCGGGGTTGAAAGCGCTGACGGTGTTTTATTTTTAAAAAAGGGCGCGTAAATTCGAGATAGCGAGGGGATAAACCGGAAGTATCGATGACTCGAATCGATCGCAATGTGCCTAATTCTAATTCCTTTTGAACCATCAATTCGGAAATCCCGGCAGCTGCCGAACTATTCTCGATGATTGCCTTCACCATTTCTCCCGTATTTAACAGCAAAGTCACCTTTAATGTCCGTAAATCGATGCCCCAATTCCGTAGCGCTTCCTCGAATCTTTGTTGAGTTCCCGATCCCGATTCTCGCATTACCCAAGGGGTTTCCACTAATTCCGGCAATTCGATCGCTTCTCTTTTATACCAGGGATGAGAACGTCCGACAATAATTAATAGGCGATCGCTGCCGACGCTCTCCTGTTCTAAACAATGTGTTAAATCACTCTTGACTTCTCCCTCGATTAATGCTAGGTCAAAACGTCCGTTAGCCGTACCCAGACAGATTTCTTCCGTATTAGCTAGGGTGCAATTGATCTTAATTGCCGGATAGCGCTCCTGAAAATCGCTAATTTTTGCCGGCAGCCAATAGTTACCAATAGTCAAACTCGACCCTAATTGTAGTTCTCCCCGTTGCAAGTCGTTGAATTCCGCCAATCCCCTTTCTGTCAAAGTCACCTGGGTAAGAATGCGTTGCGCTTCTAATTGCAGTAAACGTCCTGTTTCCGTGATCTCGATATGACGACCGACGCGATGGAATAATTTCACCCCGTATTCATTTTCTAGGGAGGCAATGGCGGCACTGACGGCCGGTTGGGTGATATATAAAGCTTCTGCTGCTTTGGTGAAGTGGAGATGTTCAGCAGTCGCTAGAAAGATTTCCAGTTGATCTAGGGTCATTCTGGCCATGGCAAGGAGTTTTTCCGTCTCTATTGGTCTTTCCATCATTTTAATTTATTAAATCAACAAGAAAGAATATTTGATTTTATTAATGGCTCTTTCTAGAGTAGAAGTAGGGCGATCGAGACCAGAAGAGCCGATTAAGAAAAAAATCCTATGACTACCATGATTACTGCCATATCCACAGCAATAGCGGCGTTTATTGCCACTAATCTCGATGACATCCTGATTTTGACGATTCTTTTCGCCCAAGTCAATAAACTTTTTCGCCGTCGTCATATCGTTATCGGTCAGTATTTAGGCTTTATACTGCTGATTTTGGCGAGTTTAACCGGCTTTTTCGGGAGTTTCTTGATTCCGGCTCAGTGGATTCGTTTTCTCGGTCTGTTACCCGTGATTTTCGGGATTAGGAGTCTCTGGCAGCGAGAAGAAACCGAGACGGATAATAATGTGGAGATGGCTGTAGAATCAGCACCGTCTTCTCCTTTGGCGGCCTGGTTTTCCCCTCAAACCGGCGCTGTGGCGGCAATTACCATCGCCAATGGCAGTGATAATATCGGCATTTATCTGCCGCTGTTTGCTAGTAATACCTGGCCAAATTTAGTCACTATCGTCAGCGTTTTTCTGATCTTGGTGGGTGTTTGGTGTTTTACTGCTCATCAGTTGACTAAATTACCGGCGATCGCTAATTTAATTACCAGTCACGGCAGCCACTTTGTCCCCTGTGTGCTGATCGGTTTGGGTGTGTTTATGATCAAGGAAAGTCTTCTCCTGGCTTTCTTGGCCTTATCCTTAAGCTATGGATGGGCGCTTCTCCAGCAGCAAGCAGAATCTATTTAATTTTTAATTCAATACAAATACATCTAAAAAGAGATTTTAGATTTTTTCAATACCATCTATAACTCAAGTGCCATAGAATAACATCATCTTATCTTTTCAAGCGGTCAACTTGAAACCGCCCCCTAGCCATCTCGATCATGTTATTTTTTCTCAAATCGCCAGTGACGGAAAGCAAGACCAGCATTAAACCGAAAAAAGTCAATCCCAATCGAGTCCGCGATCATCTGGCCAATGAACGCACCTATCTGTCTTGGATGCGAACGGCGATCGCATTAATGGGTTTTGGTATGGTTATCCTGCGCTTACGGGCCTTTCATCCTCCTCTGGTTCCCAGGCCCGGTTATGGTTGGAAATTAGGCTTAATGTTTGCTTTAGTGGGTTTATTGACCGTATTTTTGACCACAGCCCATTATTTTACAGTCAGACGAGATATAGATGAAGATACCTACGAACCAGCCGATCGATGGGTGCTACTATTTAGTTTAGCGATCGTTATTCTCGGTGCGGGAATTATCTATTTTGTCGCCACCAGTCCCGATCTGTTGATGGGTAGTATGATGACCTTCGAGTGAACTCTGGGGATTAGGTTGGTTGGAGTAAGCGCCAACTGACCGTGACCAGAATAGTATAAAGCAGTATTTTTAGGGCATTTTTGGGGAAATATTCCGATAATCTTGCTCCCACTACTACCCCCGGTATTCCACCCAACCAGATGGGAAGTACCAGATTCCAATCTACCGTTCCTAATCCCAGATGACCAATGGAAGTACAGGTTAAGAGGATGGACGCTTGCGATAGATCTGTACCGACTAATTTGCGAGAATCAAGGTGAAAAAAGGTCATCAAGACCAATGCAAACAAGGAACCACTGGAAATACTGGTTAAACCGACCAAATAGCCTAAAACTGCCCCTAATATCGTTGTTTTTATCTGACCAGAGCGAGTGGTTAAATCTAATTTTGGCCAGGACCAAGGGGACAAATCGGGAAAAAATAAGGAGATTAGTAGTTCCAGGGCCGCTAGGACAGTCACGATCATCAAGACAAGGCCGATGATAGGAGGCAACCATTGATCGAGATTGAGGGAGCTATTCTGCTGAAAATAGCGAAAACCGACTAATCCTAACAGAGAACCGGGTACACTGCCAATTACTAGCCATTTTACCACTTCTAACTCGATCGTTTGCTGTTGCCAGTGACGAACGGTGCCGACCACTTTCATCAACCCGGCCGCTACCACATCGGAACCCACTGCGGTGGTAGCGGGAACCTGAAATACAAAGATCAATAGGGGTGTAATCAAGGATGAACCGCCAATTCCCGTTAATCCCACGACAATTCCGATAAAAAAGCTAAATATTGTCAATAAAGAATAGTCCATTTTTGCCTCAGTTGTCTCTTTTCTCCGGTGTGTTTCTGGTGGTTAAGGGACAAAATTAGTTAATTAAGCCTTTAGAACCGACTAAAAGAGCAAAAAACAGTAATAGTAAGCTTTTATCGCTGTTTAATCTTTTTAGTCTCTGTTTACAACCAGTAATCTCCGAATCGAAACTTAATTTTCTTGCTATCTTGTAAAATGTGAGTGTATTTTAATACGATTGCGATTGAATCATGGTTAAAATACGGTCAAACCCTATACATTTTTTTGCCAGAGGATTAGCTACCGTGAGCATCATCATCGAGCGAGTATCGAAAAAATTCGGCACCTTTACTGCTTTAGACAACATCAACCTAGAGATCAAATCGAATCGTCTGGTGGCACTGCTGGGGCCGTCCGGTTCAGGAAAAACCACTCTCCTGAGAGCGATCGCAGGATTAGAACCTCCCGACACAGGCAAAATTATCATCAACGGCAAAGACACAACCAATTTAAATGTCAGAAAAAGGAACATTGGCTTTGTTTTTCAGCATTATGCGCTTTTTAAACACCTGACGGTGCGTCAGAATATCGCTTTCGGTTTAAAGATTCGCAAAGCTGCCCCGGACTACATTCAAAAACGAGTGGACAATCTCTTGAGTTTAATTCAATTGCAGGGATTAGGCGATCGCTATCCGGCCCAACTATCCGGGGGTCAACGTCAACGGGTTGCCCTAGCCCGGGCCTTAGCGGTGGAACCAGAAGTATTATTATTAGATGAGCCTTTTGGGGCCTTGGATGCCAAAGTTAGAAAAGAGCTACGAGTTTGGTTGCGACAGTTACACGAGGAGGTTCATGTCACCAGTGTTTTTGTCACCCACGACCAGGAGGAAGCCATGGAAGTGGCCGACGAGATCGTAATTTTTAATGAGGGTAAAATCGAACAGGTGGGAACTCCCGATCAGGTGTACGATCATCCTGCCTCTGCTTTTGTGATGAGTTTTATCGGCCGGGTGAATGTTGTACCACCGACCTCGGCTGCACTATTCGGGCAGCTCGGAGGGGGTACTAACGGAGTCAAGATTTTTATTCGTCCCCACGACCTAGAAATTCTCTCTTTTCCCAATGGGTCTAGCATTGCGGCAAAAGTCGAGCGCATTATCCATCTGGGTTGGGCCATCGATGTGGAATTAATTTTACCGGATCGCTCTCTCCTGATTGCCCATCTGAATCGAGAACAACTGGCTCAACTGCATCTCAAGGTCGGGGAGCAAGTTTATGTTCGTCCTCGGGATGCTCGCGTTTTTACTTAAAAGCAAGGACGTTGCTGATTTGAGGTCTGAATCTTCTTTTGTGGGATTTTTCAAACCTAGACCCAAACTAACTTTTGCACGGGAACCTGCGCGGCCGGCATTCATACCTTATTCAGCAACGCCAACTTTTTTAGAACAGATTGGGATCGACACCGATCGCGCCTTCACCGTCCGCATCTTGCAGGTTAGCACCGTCTAACCGAGCATTAGTGAGATTGGCCTTCTCTAAGTCAGCTTTTTGCAGATTGGCGTTGGTTAAGTTTGCTCCTTGCAGGTTGGCTTTTTCTAAATCTGCACCTAAGAGATTGGCCCCGCTTAAATCGGCTCCCGCTAGGAGAGTTTTGCCGAGGTCGGCTCCCTGGAGATTAGTCCCTTTGAGGTTAGCACCCTGTAAGTTTGTTCTTTCTAGATCCGCTTGGCTGAGGTTTGCTCCTTCTAGATTGGCCGAGGACAAGTTTAAATCTTTGAGGCTAATTCCGTTAAAGTCACAACCGACACAGGCGTTAGTTTCCTGTAGTTTTTGCAGATTATCCGCGGCGGCAGCCGGCTCGACCAGAGTAATTTTTGCCGGTGCGCTGTCAGTGGGGGTAACGGCCTTAGCGATGGCAGGGTGGAAGCAAGAAAAAATTGTGATTAGCAATAGACAGAAGGCTGTCAGTAGCGTCGGTTTCATCGTTTTTGATCTCCTTGAGTGATCTTTTTGAGTCTCTGTTTTCACTCTAGGCAATGGCTTTAATAAAAACAAATATTCTTTGTTTTCAAATCCATAAATTCCCTTTATGCAAAGCTGGGAAACCCCCTCGCCTTCCATCACTTTTATTTATTAAAACGACAATTAAGAATATTTGCTTTTATGCTTGTCTCGTACCTAAGATGATATTGGACACAATCGGGAATCCCGTGTTAAACTGCCTCGATAAGATGATGTCACTCTAAAAACCTTTCACTATATAATCTAATGGTAATACAATCGGTCAGTTTAACAGTTAAGGACTATAAGTCTAACCTTCCCGTGGCTATCTTGTGTGGTGGCAAAGGAACCCGACTGCGGGAAGAAACCGAATTTCGACCTAAGCCGATGATTGCCATCGGAAATCGGCCAATTATTTGGCATATCATGAAAACCTATGCCCACTATGGCTTAACTGACTTTATGCTCTGTCTAGGGTATAAAGGGGAAATAATCCGGGACTATTTCTTTAGCTATGATTGGAATCAAAGTGATGTCCTCTTAGAGTTAGGCAATAAAAAAGTGACCAAACTCGATAGTGGACACGAGGAGGAAGACTGGCGTATTTGGTTAATTGATACAGGACAGGAAACCATGACCGGAGGCCGTCTTAAACGTCTCACCCCTTACATAGAGAGAAGCGGAAGCGAGATCTTTTTAGCCACCTATGGGGATGGGGTTTGTGATGTGAATATTGCGGATCTGTTGGATTTCCATTACTCCCATGGGAAATTAGCCACGATGACGGCGGTTCGTCCTTCTTCTCGCTTTGGCGAGTTAATCATTGAGGGTAATTTAGTCACTCAATTCCAAGAAAAGCCCCAAACGGCTGAAGGATGGATTAATGGGGGTTATTTTGTCTTAAATCGCAAGGTTTTGGATTTAATTGAGGGAGATACGACGACTTTTGAAGCACAACCCCTAAGAACCCTAGCCGCTTTAGGAGAACTCGCCGTCTATAGGCATGATGGGTTTTGGCAGTGTATGGATACTTACCGAGAAATGGAAATACTCAATCACCTTTATGACACTGGACAAGCTAGATGGAAAATATGGTAAAGGAAACATTTTAGCTGGGCAAAAAGGTCTTTATTGCTGGTCATACTGGCTTTAAGGGGTCTTGGCGGGCTTTTTGGTTACTCCATTTGGGGGCAGAGGTAAAAGGCCTCAGTTTAGCTCCCAATACCACCCCCGCTTTATTTGACCAGTTAGACTTAGCCCGGAATCTGAGTCACCATCTAGGGGATATTCGAGAGGCTGAGTTAGTGACTCGTTTAATCGCTTCATGGCGACCGGATGTAATCTTTCATTTAGCGGCGCAATGAGCGTCTTATACCGAACTCAAGTCATTGACAGATAGTCAATCCTTTAATAGCAGCAGGCACAAAGTGGACATAGTAAATTCAATACATCTCCAGATTAGGAAAATGCTCAAACAGCAATCAAAAATTGATGGCAGATTTTTGGTAATTGCTGCACTCTTAGGATATTTTGGGTTATTGTATCTAGCTAATTTTTTTGTTC
>NZ_JAPZSO010000047.1:0-60125 GCF_027531715.1 Microcystis sp. LE19-8.1F
ACCAATAAAGCTGAGAGGGAATCCGAACTAGGGAAGCATTCGGAAGTCTGTGCCAGATTGTGTCTCGGTGCGGTAGTCTCTACTTGCGTCGCCTAAATTGGTTTAGGCAAGCTCCGTCCCTTTTAGGGCGGGGTTAGTGACGATATAGCTGATGTTCGCTGTTGAGAAGCACAAAGAAGCCGTTGTTTATTGTCCGGGTTTCCGAGATCGGTAAACTGTTCACGATGAACAGTTTTTCAGGAGTTTTTTTACCCCAATTTAGCGATCACTTGCTGTTTTTTGAGATGATAGCCATCACCGTAGGAAAGAATATGTACCCGCAGATTATGCAGACTCAGGGGTTCGTTAGCGGTGACCTGATGGTGGTTGGTGTGGGACATTGCCCTGGCATCAATTACCGTCACTGTACCGCAGCCGATTACCGTCATCGTGCCATCCCGTTCAAACATAGCGCAGGTATCTTCATCGATGCCAATTCCTAAACGTTCGGGATAACCGGAGATAGCGCTCATTAACCGAGCCATGCGGTTGCGATTGTGGAAGTGTTGATCGACAATGACTTCAGGAATCAGACCTAATCCCATGGCCATATCCACTAGGGCCCGATTTGGTGCTTCCCCGCTGCTGCCCCCAGCAATCATGTGATGACCCATAACGGCAGCCCCGGCGCTAGTTCCAGCCAGGGTCAGTTCTCCCCGTTGCACTCTTTGTCTGATTCTTTCCATCAGGGGAGTATCGGAGAGCAACCCGCATAAACGCAGCTGGTCGCCTCCGGTCATAAATACACCTGTACATTCTTCGATGTAGGCCTGGAATTGGGGGTCTTCTCCCTGTACGCGATCACGAATATCGATAACTTTGACGTATTTTGCCCCCATTTCCTCGAAAATCTTCTGATAGCGATCGCCGATTAAAACCGGTTCTCTAGAAGCGGAGGGAACAATAGCGATCACTGCTTCGCTACCCCCGGCGCGATTCCAAAAGGTGTGCAGTATCTCTTTACCGTGGACTTTATCCTCGGCACCTCCAATGACTAAAATCGCCGTTTTGAGAGATATGGGGGCAGGATTTTCGTGGTGTTGGGTTTCTAGCTCGATGATCATGTCACTGAACGAATAGACATTTTTAGGGATGGAAGGTTTTTCGGGAAGATGGACAAGTATTTTAATGTTATTTTCCCTGAACGGTTGACGGAAAAAAATGCGGTTTAGGAATATTTTTCGGGACATCAAGCAATAGTAGAGGCGATTTTAGCAATTTTCTTCGATCCACTGGCAATGACGGACTTTTAGTTAACTTTAAGTCTAGGCTAGACTTCGATCACTCAAGCTAGAGCCAGAAAAACCCCTAGACAGTACAGCATAGTCTATCATGTTATCGAGATAGACTAGCGCCAAATTAGCAAGATTTTAACCGATCGAGCCGTGACAAAATGATACATTAAACACTATTCCAGTCTAGGCCTTAATTTTCCCCGTGCAGTTTGACATTATTACTCTCTTTCCCGATTTTTTTACTTCACCGCTGCAGTCGGGGTTGTTGGCAAAAGCTCTCGAACGCGACATCGCTAGGGTAAATTTGGTCAATCTCCGGGATTTTGCCCACGATAAACACCGTCGCGTCGATGATGAACCCTACGGTGGTGGTGTGGGAATGTTATTAAAACCAGAGCCAATTTTTGAGGCGATCGAGTCTTTAGAAATTTTACCACCCCGGGAGATCCTGCTGATGACTCCCCAGGGGGAACCTCTCAATCAAGCTTTACTGAAAACTTGGTCCAGTAGTTATCAGCAGTTAATTCTCATCTGTGGGCATTATGAAGGAGTAGATGAGCGGGTTTGTGAGCATTTGGTGACTAGAGAGGTATCTTTAGGGGATTTTGTCCTAACTTGTGGGGAAATTCCTGCTTTAGCGATTATTAACGGGGTGACGCGGTTGTTACCCGGGACGGTAGGTAAGGCGGAATCGTTGAAATTGGAGAGTTTTGAGGCAGGTTTATTGGATTATCCCCAATATACCCGGCCGCCGGTCTTTCGCGGTTGGCAAGTGCCGCCGGTTTTGCGATCGGGTAATCATCAGGATATCGCTGATTGGCGCTATCAACAACAACTCGATCGCACTAAGGAACGTCGTCCAGATCTCTGGCAAAAATGGCTAGAGGAACGGGATTAATCCCCAAAAATGCTCGCGTGGGGAGAAGGGAGCAGGGAGCAGGGGAGATTTCCTGAAAACCCTTGACAAATGACGAGACTTGCTTTAAACTTTATGTATAATGGGAATCCGTGCGCACATATATATAGGGTTTTTGGGCAAAGATAAGAGAGAAAAAAATAGCCTGAAAAATCGGGTTGGGTAGGAAGAGGATAAAGGTATGAAGACGGAAAATTTCTCTCCCCGACAAGCATTAAACAAAGCATTTCTGAGTAGGGATAATTCATGAATTATCCCTACGGAATTATCCCTACGGAATTATCCCTACGATCTGAATTGTTGTTACGGTGATTATAAATCCTTTCTACCGAAGTTTTGCCAAAACTGAAGTTCCTCCTGACTAGGTTTGACTTGCTGATTTTCAATATCTTGATGCCATTTTAAAGGATTATTAACAATATATTCTCTAATTTTCGTTAAGGAAACCTCATCACGGATAATATGTTCATAATAATTCTTTTGCCAAACCGATTGACCTTGATTACCCCGCAATTGATTAATCAGTTTAGCACTATTCATTTTAAAATAACCAATCACTTTGGGTAACAACATTTTTCTCCTTTCCTTCAGTAGAGATAATTCATGAATTATCTCTACTGGGTTATCAATAAATATTATTCCATGAATATGATTAGGCATAATCACAAATTCATCCAAAATAACCTCTTTATAACGAGTATCTAAACTATGCCAAATATCCTTAACAACTTGACCAAATTGATTAAGAACCATAACATTATCCTCTATGTTTCCTAATGAATTTTCACTATTTTTAATACAAATTGTTACGAAATATCCACCCGATTGAGAATAATCATAGTGAGATAATCTTAAGGAACGACGATGGGTTTTATCAGAAAAGTTATTCATTTATTCATCTCCTTGTCAGGATAATAAATAGGAATCTCATTTTAGTTTTTGGCTATTTAGTAAAATAAGATCAAGCTGAAGATAACAATAATTGTAACTGCTCGGTCTCGCGTAGCGAGCGCGTTGCGACCGCTTCCTTTAAACTTTCTACCCCTGCAAACTTACTGGCAATTTCCCTCACCTCTTGGGAAGTGGGGAGATTTTCTCAAAACCCTTGACAAATGACGAGACTTGCTTTAGACTTTTTAGATAATGGGAATCCGTGCGCAAATATATATATAGTTTTTGAGCAAAGATAAGAGAGAAAAAAATAGACCCCAAAATCGGGTTGAGTAGGAAGAGGATATAAGGTATGAAGACAGAAAATTTCTCTCCCCGACAAGCATTAAACAAAGCATTCCTAAGAGTCAAACCGAATCGTAGTCAGGTGGAGAAGTTTCAAACCCACCTAGAACAACTTTTGGGGAGTATAAACGAGACAGAATCAGAGGAGTTCCATAAAAACCTGCTTGCAGACTTTCTCAAACACAGCTACTATAGTCCCCAACATTTCATCAACACCAAGGGAAGGAATGATTTAGTCATCCATAATGGGAAAGAGTCGCGGGATTCCGTGGGGGTGATATTGGAAGTCAAGAAACCCAGCAATAAAAGCGAGATGCTGCGGAGAGACAAACTCAACTGTAAAGCATTACAAGAATTACTCCTCTACTTCCTACGGGAAAGAATAACCGAGAAAAACCTAGAGATAAAACACCTGATTGCTACCAATATATATGAGTGGTTTATCTTCGATGGGAATATCTTCGAGAGACTATTCGCACAAAATCAGGAACTTGTCAGACAGTTTAATGACTTTGAGACGGGGAGACTAACGGGAAAAACCACCGACTTCTTCTACAAACAGATAGGAGAACCCTTCCTTAACTCCAGACTCGATTCCCTGACATACACCCATTTTGACTTGCGGGAATACTCCCAAACCATCCGGGAGGACGAACATAACCTTATCAGTCTCTATAAAATCTTTTCTCCCGAACACCTCTTAAAACTCCCCTTTGCGAACGATAGCAACAGTCTCGACAAAAACTTTTATAGTGAACTGCTGCATATCATCGGATTGACAGAGATAAAAGAGGGAGGAAAAAAACTCATCCAACGTCTGCAACCGGCAGCGCGACAACCCGGTTCGCTGCTAGAGAACGCTATCAGTCAAGTGGAGAGTTTAGATAAAATCTCTCGTTTACCCAATCCCGAAGAATTTGGGGAGACGGAAGAGGAGAGACTATTGAATATCGGTTTAGAGTTGGGGATAACCTGGATAAATAGAATCCTCTTCCTCAAACTATTAGAAGCGCAGATAATTAGGTATCATCGGGGGGATAAATCCCTAGGGTTTCTCAATTTAGGCAAAATTGCCAACTATGACGACTTAAATCGCTTATTTTTCAGCGTTTTGGCCAAAAAACAGACAGAAAGAAGCAAAGACATCCAGAATACCCATACTCAGGTTCCCTATCTCAACAGTTCCCTATTTGAACCGACGGAATTAGAACAATCAACCATAGTCATCAGTAACCTGCGTTCGGAGAATATAGAGATTTTTGCAGGAACAGTCTTAAAGGATAGTCAGGGGAAAAAGCGAACAGGAGAAATCAACGCTTTAGCATACCTATTCGAGTTTCTCAATGCCTACGATTTTAGCAGCGAAGGTGGGGAAGCGATACAGGAGGATAATAAGACTCTTATCAATGCGTCAGTGTTGGGATTAATCTTCGAGAAAATCAACGGATATAAGGATGGTTCCTTTTTCACCCCCGGTTTCATCACTATGTATATGTGTCGGGAAACGATTCGACGCGCAGTAATAGAGAAATTTAACCAGAGTCAGGGATGGGATTGTCAGACAATCGAGGATGTGTATAACCGCATCAAAGATAAAACGGCAGCCAATGCTATTATCAATAGTCTCAAAATTTGTGATCCTGCGGTGGGTTCGGGACATTTTCTTGTTTCTGCTTTGAACGAGATAATCGCAATTAAGAGTGAGTTACAGATTTTGGTGGATAAAGAGGGTAAAACTCTCAGGGATTATCGGGTTGAGGTGGTGAACGATGAGTTAATCGTCACCGATGATGACGGTAATCTGTTTGAATATAATCCCCGCAACCGAGAAAGTCAGCGAGTACAGGAGACTTTATTTCAGGAAAAACAGCGTCTGATTGAGGGGTGTCTCTTTGGAGTTGATATCAATCCCAACTCGGTGAAAATCTGTCGGTTGCGTTTATGGATTGAGTTACTCAAGAATGCTTACTACAAAGCAGATAATGAGTTAGAGACGTTACCGAATATCGATATTAATATCAAGGTTGGCAATTCTCTGATTAGTCGCTTTGGGTTATCCAATGATTTACAAGTCTTTTCCCGCAAAAATCGTTTAAGTATCGAGAGTTATAAGGATGCGGTGAGAGTCTATCGCAACGCGGAGGATAAATCGCAAAAGCGTGAGATGGAGAGATTGATTAGTGAGATTAAGAGTAGTTTTCGTCAGACTTTACAGTTAGATAATCCTCTGAAAAAGCGCTTGCGGGGTTTGGAAACGGATTTATATAGTCTAGAGAATCAAATTTTGTTATTTGAGGAGTCACCCAAGGAAAAGAAAGCGCGGGAAAGGAAGATTATTCAGTTAAGGAATGAGATTGATAAGTTACGTCCGCAACTGGAGGAGATTGAAAGCGGTAAGATTTATCATAATGCTTTTGAATGGCGCTTCGAGTTCCCCGAAGTTCTAGATGATAAGGGGAATTTTATCGGTTTTGATGTGGTAATTGGCAATCCTCCTTATATCCGACAGGAGGAACTCAAAAATATTAAACCTATCTTGCAGAAAATTTATCAATCCTATACCGGGATTGCCGATTTATTTGTCTATTTCTATGAGAGGGGTTTACAAATACTCAAAACTAAAGGTTATTTAACGTATATCTCCTCAAATAAATATTTTCGTTCGGGATACGGAGAAAAATTAAGACAACTTCTCAGCAATTCGACGAAAATTTTTAATTTAATTGACTTTGGTGATTTTCCTGTCTTTGAAGAAGCTACCGCTTATCCCAGTATTATCGCTTTAAGTAAAGATAAATGTGATGGCAATCAGTTTAAAGCTTTAGCTTGGGATAAACACAAAGAGCAAAATATCACCCAGTTTGCTACAATTCTAGAACAAGATTATCTGACAATCACTCAAGCTAATTTATCTGCTGATGGTTGGAAATTAGAATCTTCACAAACTTTAGATTTATTGGCTAAATTGCAAAAAGTCGGTACTCCTTTGGGAGAATATGTAAAAGGTAAATTATATTATGGCATTAAAACAGGTTTAAATGAAGCTTTTGTGATTGATAAAATCACCCGCGATAGATTAATTAGTGAACATCCCTCCTCCGAGGAAGTTATTAAACCTTTTCTCCGAGGACGAGATGTAAAAAGATGGTGCGTAGAATATAAAGATTTATGGATAATCTTTACCAGAAGGGGAATTGATATTAAAAAATACCCTGCAATTGAACAGTATTTGAGTCAATACAAACAAAAATTGACTCCAGGTATAGGAAGAAAAGTAGGGAGTTATAAATGGTATGAAATTCAGGATAATATCGCTTACTGGCAAGAATTTGAACAACCTAAAATTATTATTCCTGCTATCGTCAATAATGTTGAATATACCCTAGATTTATGTGGATATTATAGCAATGATAAAACTTCAATCTGTATAACTGATAATGCTTATTGTCTGTTAGCTATTTTAAATTCTTCAATAATGTGGTGGTTTATTCAACAGATAGCATCATCTAAACAGGGTGGTTTTTTTGAATTTAAACCGATGTATGTTTCTCAGATTCCAGTTGTTGACATTGATAATACCCAAAAACAAGCGATCGAATATCTAGTTAAACAATGTTTAGAAGCTAAGGGAAAAGAAGTCAAGGAGTTAGAAACAAAAATTAACCAAATAGTGTATGAATTGTATGGATTAAGCGAGGAAGAAATCGGGATAATAGAGGGAGAAATGAAATAAATATAAATGTAGTAACGCACCCAAAAGCATCCCAAAGGACTAAAAAAAATTTGATCCCCCTAAATCCCCCTTTTTAAGGGGGATTTAGGGGGATACAATCGTTCTCATGATAAATTCTGTTTTTAATAGTATGATAAACTCCCAATCGAACTTTAAAACCCATCTCCCCACTTCCCCATACCTATTACCTAGAATTATTAGTATTCTATAATACCAATGCTTAGGAAACTATAAAGAAAATCCCAAGATTGAGCGAGTACCTTGGCGAAAAAAGCTATAATAGAATAAAATGCCTAATTTTTTCAACAAAATTGTTATGATAGTTACCAATAGACAAGAGCTAGAAGAACTGATACAACAGGTAAAAAAAGCTCAACAACAATTTGCCAACTATAACCAAGAACAAGTAGATCTTATCTTCAAAAAAGCCGCATTAGCAGCCAACAACGCGCGCATTCCTTTGGCTAAAATGGCAGTACAAGAGACAGGGATGGGAGTAATAGAAGATAAAGTGATTAAAAACCATTTTGCCTCAGAAATCATCTACAACAAATATAAACACAGCAAAACCTGCGGAATTATCGAAGAAGATAAATCCTTTGGATTGCAAAAAATCGCCGAACCCGTGGGCATTTTAGCGGGGATCGTACCCACTACAAATCCCACCTCCACAGCCATTTTTAAAGCCCTAATTGCCCTGAAAACCCGCAACGGCATCATTTTTTCCCCCCATCCGCGAGCCAAAGACTGCACCATCGCGGCGGCCAAAATAGTCTTAGAAGCGGCCGTCAAAGCAGGCGCACCGGCCGGTATTATTGGTTGGATTGATCAGCCATCGGTGGAACTTTCCCAAGCATTAATGCAACATCCCAGCATTAATTTAATCCTTGCTACCGGCGGTCCCGGTATGGTAAAAGCGGCCTATTCTTCCGGAAGACCTTCCCTAGGAGTCGGTGCCGGCAATACCCCCGCTTTAGTGGACGAAACCGCTCACATAAAAATGGCCGTTTCCTCGATTATTCTCAGTAAAACCTTTGATAACGGCATGATTTGCGCCTCGGAACAATCGGTAATCGTTGTCGATAGCATCTATGAAGAAGTTCGACAGGAATTTATTGATCGCGGGGCCTATCTTCTTTCCCCCGAAGAAAGGGAAAAAGTCGTCGGGATTCTCCTAAAAGATGGTCATATCAACCCCGATATCGTCGGACAACCGGTAGAAAAATTAGCCACCATGGCCGGAATTTCCGTTCCCGAAGATACCCGCTTACTAATCGGAGAAGTGGAAAATATTGGCTTAGAGGAACCATTTTCCTACGAAAAACTCTCGCCAATTTTAGCCATGTACCGAGCGAAAGACTTTGAAGATGGGGTAAAAAAAGCCGAAAAACTGGTCTTATTTGCCGGTCGAGGTCATACGGCCGTGCTTTATACCGCACCCTCCAATCGGGAACATATTAAGCACTTTCAAGACAACGTACAAACGGCCCGGGTATTAATTAATACCCCTTCCTCCCAGGGTGCGATTGGTGATATCTATAACTTCCGTCTCGATCCTAGTTTAACCCTCGGTTGTGGCACTTGGGGCGGTAATTCCATCAGCGAAAACGTCGAACCTACCCACCTATTAAATATTAAAACCGTAGCCGAGCGCCGGGAAAATATGCTTTGGTTCCGAGTACCACCAAAAGTATATTTTAAATACGGGTCATTACCCGTCGCTATTCGGGAATTAGCCGGCAAAAAACGGGCCTTTATTGTCACCGATAAACCTCTTTTTGACCTAGGAGTTACCGCAGCTTTAGAGGAAGTTTTAGAAGAAATCGGCATCACGATTAATATCTTTTATGATGTGGAACCCGATCCTTCCCTAGAAACCGTCGAACGGGGGTTAAATGTAATTAATACCTTCAATCCCGATGTGATTATCGCTATCGGTGGTGGTTCCCCCATGGATGCCGCTAAAATTATGTGGCTACTCTACGAGCATCCAGAGATAGAATTCGAGAGCTTGGCCATGCGTTTTATGGATATCCGCAAACGAGTCTATGAATTGCCCCCTTTAGGCGAAAAAGCTCTGATGGTTTGTATTCCCACCACTTCGGGAACAGGATCAGAAGTGACTCCCTTCGCCGTCGTGACCGATCGCCGTAATAATATTAAGTATCCTCTGGCAGATTATGCCCTAACTCCCAGCATGGCAATTGTCGATCCAGAATTAGTGCTAAATATGCCGAAAAAATTGACAGCCTACGGCGGAATTGACGCTTTAACTCACGCTCTTGAGGCCTACGTCTCGGTTTTAGCCTCAGAATATACTAATGCTCTTGCTCAAGATGCCATCCGACTGCTGTTTAAATACTTGCCCAGTTCCTATCATAACGGAGCTAAAGACCCGAAAGCGCGGGAAAAAGTCCATTATGCGGCGACAATGGCAGGAATGGCCTTCGCTAATGGCTTTTTAGGCATCTGTCACTCCATGGCCCACCAATTGGGGGCAATTTTCCACATTCCCCACGGTCTAGCCAATGCCTTGATGATTTCCCACGTCATCCTCTATAATGCCACCGATGCCCCCTTTAAACAGGCGACCTTCTCTCAGTACAAATATCCTAACGTGAAGTGGCGCTATGCCAGGATCGCTCATTCCTTGGGATTGGGAGGAGAAAGCGAGACCGAAAGTGTGGAAAGATTGGTATTAGCGATCGAATGTTTAAAACGGGAAATCGGTATTCCGGCCAGTATTAAAGAGGTAATTCCCGAAACTGAAGCCGAATTTATGGCCAAATTAGACCATTTAGCCGAACAAGCTTTCGATGATCAGTGTACCGGAGCCAATCCCCGTTATCCCCTGATTGAGGACTTAAAAACCCTGTTAATCCAAGCTTATCACGGCAATTTGCCCCTAGAGGTGGCGGTAAATGGTCACGGTGATGTCAGTCTTGCCGATTTGAAGTTAGAGCCGCAACCGTTGAGCTTGTAGGGATAGATTTTGCCTTTGATTCCCCCTACCCCCTGTAGGGTTGATTCATGAATCAACCCTACACCCCACACCCCACACCCCACACCCCACACCCCACACCCTACACCCCACACCCTACACCCCACACCCTACCCCCCTTAATCAGGGGATATCCCCCCTACCCCCCTTAATAAGGGGGGCTAACCACAGAAACCAAAAACCTACCTACTTAGGGTTTGCTGAATAAATGTGAAATGTAGGCAAAGTAAGGGTTTTGGGGCTTTTCTCGCGAAACAGGTGCAAGATTTTGAGAGAATCGTCGTTCAAAACCTTGCATCTTCATCGGCCCGCGTCCTGTAGGGGCGAAGCATTCGGGCAATAACCTATCGGTGAAACCGTAGATTTTCTATCCGAATGCTTCGCCCGTACTTTTTCAGCAGACCCTACTTAGCCACTACTTAAAAATTATCTTTTTTGCCCCGCAGCCGCGCAAACACTTGTACTGGTTCGATGCTATCCATGGTCATGGCCAAAGCGGGACTATCCCAACGCAAAAAAGGATTAGTCAGCTTTTCCGTCCCCAAAATTGCCGGAATCGTGGGCAGATCTTCAGCGCGATGTTTTTCCACTTCCCGATAACGCTGTTGCAGAGCAGCATTATTAGGGTCAACTGTCAAGGCAAACTTTAAATTATTTAACGTATATTCGTGAGCGCACCAAACCCTGGTCTGGTCGGGCAGCGATCGCAATTTAGTTAAAGAAGCCACCATTTGGCCCGGTGTTCCCTCAAATAAACGACCACAACCCCCAGAAAACAGGGTATCACCACAGAATAACTCGCCGTAATCTCCGGGGTTAACCGGGGGAAAATAATAGGCAATATGAGCGCGAGTGTGGCCGGGGACAAAGAAAACCTCGGCCCAGCGACCGGCAAATTCCACCCGGTCCCCCTCCTCTAAAAACAGCTGCTGGCCCGGAATGCGACCGCGATCCTCCTTTCCCCCATAAACACAAAGATGGGGATAACGATTAATTAAAGCCTGATTAGCCCCCACATGGTCGCCGTGGTGATGGGTATTGAAAATAGCGACTAAATCCACCTGTAAAGCCTCTAATCGCCTGAAAACGGGTTCAGGTTCGGCTGGATCCACCACGGCCGCGATTTTTTGTGCCGGATCGTAGAGGAGGAAAATATAATTATCGGAAAGGGCGTTAAGACGTTCGATCTCCATGGTAGAATTTTGGGCTAAGGTTTAACTCGATCATATAGTGCTAACCTAACTCCCCGCAGGACAGGAATCGGCGAAAATTACGCAGGGAATCCCCACATGACTAACGGGAACAATATAGGTTTCTGTGGGGGGAAATAAAGCGACAACGTGGGGAACGGGACGGGGAGTATAATGCACTTGCGACTGGCCTTGATAAGCGAGGGAGGTGCTTGCTCCTGAATCCAACATCACCGCGTCCCGAAAACCTGCCTGTACTAATAATTCTCCCAAAGCCATCGAATCGATCGGCTCTCTGGAAACCCCGATTACTGGCTGTCCTGCCTGATTAATCCCCCAAAAAGCCCGGTGACGCAGGGCATCAAAACCGTAAAGTGTACCAAAGGATTCTCGGGATTGTGGTTGTCCATCTTTGACTAACCAAGCGGCCGCGACAAAAGCATCCGTCACCTTGAGATCATCTCCGGCCTCCGCTGCGATTCCTTCTAGGGTATTATGACGGACAGGATCAAAAGGAAGATAACGCACCCATCGATCGGTAATGATTACTAAAGGACGACCCTCTAACTTGCCGATTTCCCCTTCATATCCCGGGATAAAGCCGCCATTTTCGCTTAAAACCGGCCCGATCATCTGATTTGAGTCCAATTCCTTGAGGGAGAAAAAACCGCCATCTACAGCCGCGATCGCTTCTGTGCCGGCGATAATTTCCTCCACTTGATAACGACTATCAGCGTGGATGGTTTTGGGAATACCGCCACTAATCAGAACAAGTGTATTAGTTGGAAATTCCACTTCCCGTTTTTGGATGGTGGTGGCAAAGTTAAAACCGCCATCGCTACGGGGTAAGGGATCACCTCCCCAAGCTTGCGGTACAACTTCTCGCGTGCGCGATTGCCCAAAGCGTCCAATAGTGAGTAAATCGGGGGATTGTCCGGCAAAATGCTCATCGAGGTCATTCATCGATAAAGCAGCCCGATAACCCGCTTTTTTGACGAATTCCTTCACTCGATCGTCCGCCTTCCCTTCCGGATAGGTGAAATAATTAATCGGAATGCCCAATTCTTTTTCTAAGATTTGTTTCGATTGCTTGACTTCTTGCTCCAAATCTGCATCGGACAATAACCTTAAATCCCGGGGATGACTGACACTATGGGAGACAATTTGTACTAGAGGATCGGCGGCCATTTCCCGGAGTTGTTGCCAAGTGACACTGGTTCTGCCAGTTTTTTGAGTCATTTTATTGATATAAATCGAGAAAACAGCAGGATAGCCGTATTTTCTCAATAAAGGATAGACATACTGGTAATGTCCCCCATAACCATCATCAAAAGTTAATAAAACTGGTTTAGCGGGAAGGGGAATACCTGTCCGCAGATGGGAAATTAACCAATCGATACTGATAGGAGTTGCCCCGATTTCCCGCAAAAATTGAAAATGTGCCTCTAATTCGCCAGGAGTAACGTCAAAGAATACCTCTTTTTCCGGTAAAATGTCGTGATACATTAAGATCGGTACTTTTGTCTCTTGAGCGCGGGGATGAATTTCTGGCCAGGGTGCTAATTTGATCGCTGTTGCCGAGTTATTTTGCCAATTATCGAGACTAATATCGTTTTTTTGGAGAGATAGGGAAAAAATCACTCGATCGGAGAGGTTTTTATAGGTTTTACAATCAAAAATTCTCGATATATCCTTAAAAGAACTATTTTCTAGGACATAATCCGCGCATTCCGGTTGAAACTCCCTAAAAGGTGCGGGGAGAGAATCACCCCCCACCAGAGCATTAGAACGAGGATAGAGAGAACTTGCCCAAATAATCAGACAAACGACGATAAATGCCAAAAATCCGTATAGGGGAAGGAAAGAAAAGGAAGATTTTTGCCGAGCTTGCCAACGCATAAGATCAAGTAATAAAGTAAAAAGTAGAAAAGAAAAAGTAAAAAAGCAGATAGGCCTTGAGTTACCGAAAAAAACTGCCTTTTATCTAGATTTTTGGCTTTTGTTTTCTCGTCAGCAAAGCCCACTGATTACAAGCTGAGTTTCCCCATAATCCGTTCCCTTGTCAAGTTTTCTAGAACACCCTCATCAGTTATCAGTTATCAGTTATCAGTTATCAGTGAGCAGTGAGCAGTGAGCAGTGAGCAGTGAGCAGATTTGAGTTTTCAGTGGACAGTGGTAATCAGTGAGCAGTTGTCAATAGACTACCTTTATTGATTCTCCCATCTCCCCCCACTGATAACTGGTTACTGTTTACTGATCACTGAAAAACCCCACACCCTACACCCCACTTCCCCATTTCCCCATCACCCCACACCCCACACCCCACACCCCACACCCCGCTATGTTCACGCAGACTAAGTTGGTAAAGCGTGACACAAAACTGCTAGAGTGAGCAAAGACGAGTATATAAACTTTACAGATATTGTATGAGAGTTTTGGTTATTGGCGGAGACGGCTATTGTGGTTGGGCAACGGCACTCCATCTATCAAATAGAGGTTACGAAGTAGGCATACTTGATAGTTTAGTTCGTCGCTATTGGGACTTACAATTAGGCTGCGATACCTTAACACCGATCGCACCCATATCTCATCGGATTCAACGCTGGCAAGATCTGACGGGAAAATCGCTCGATCTTTTTGTCGGGGATATCAATAACTACGACTTTTTGATTCAATCCCTGCGACAGTTTCAACCGGATGCGATTGTTCACTTCGGAGAACAGAGATCTGCACCCTTCTCCATGATTGATCGCGAACACGCAGTTTTAACCCAAGTTAACAACGTTGTTGGCAATTTAAACATCCTCTACGCGATGAAAGAGGAATTTCCCGACGCGCACCTAGTGAAACTGGGAACGATGGGTGAGTATGGGACACCTAATATAGATATTGAAGAAGGCTACATCACGATCGAACATAACGGTCGTAAGGATACTTTACCCTATCCCAAACAGCCCGGTAGTATGTACCATCTCAGCAAAGTCCACGATAGCCATAATATCCATTTTGCCTGTCGGATGTGGGGTTTAAAAGCCACAGATCTCAATCAAGGGGTGGTTTATGGAGTCCTCACCGAAGAAACGGGAATGGATGAGATGTTAATTAACCGTCTCGATTACGATGGGGTTTTTGGTACTGCTTTAAACCGTTTTTGTATTCAAGCGGCGATCGGTCATCCCCTGACAGTGTACGGTAAAGGTGGTCAAACGCGAGGATTTTTAGATATCCGCGATACCGTGCGTTGTTTGGAATTAGCGCTCGCAAATCCCGCTCAATCGGGAGAATTCCGCGTCTTTAACCAATTTACCGAATTGTTTAGCGTCGGTGACTTGGCACTGATGGTTAAAAAAGCTGGTTCCGCACTAGGGTTAAATGTGGAGATTAACAATCTTGACAACCCGCGCATCGAGTTAGAGGAACATTATTTCAAGGCTAAAAACACGAAATTACTCGATCTAGGCCTACAACCTCACTATCTCTCCGATTCTCTCCTCGATTCCCTCCTAAACTTCGCCACCAAGTACAGAGAGCGGGTAGATATGAATCATATCCTACCAAAAGTCACTTGGAAACGATAATTTATCAGTAAATGATAAGTTGAGGATGGGGTAGTAACCCATCCTTTGCGTTTTTCTCCAGAAATCGAGCATTGCAGTTGTCACCCGATTTTGCTCGTGTTAGGATACACTCAGGCAAGATTAATGTTTAGCCTAGATATAACCTTAATTTTTTTTACTTCTAAATTCCTCCTTTGGTCTTAGGATTATTTGCCTATGCCTAATCAATCGCTTCTAAAAACCTATTTTGCATTTTACATTTTCCTAATCACCATCCCAAATTGTCAAAAAATATGAGAAAACTAGCTTGGCAAAAACTGGCTCCATTGTTACTTTGTGGTTTAATTGCTACGGGTTGTGATCAAGACAAAAATTCTTTGACGGAACCGATCAATTGGCAATCCATATTATCGGAAAGTTTGGCAGATTTAGACCTAGAAAATATTTCCCTTGATCAGCTTTTAGGAATTTTAAATAGTCTCTCACTTTTTCCTGACGATATCATAGGAATTGACGAAAACTGTCTGGCCGAGAGCGGAGATATCGGCAGCTCCCTAGCCAGCAATAGAAGCATTACCTGTCAATTACAATTGAGTAATGGCGAATGGGTAAGTATTGTTGTTAACCGAGATTTATTCGGCCTTGACAATATCCCTAATAATAAACTTCAATCAGGTCCCTCATTTACTTTTAACCCTTCGGGGGAAACAACCACAAATCCCGACCCAGAAATTAGAAATTCTGTGGGCGAAAATTGGCTTTCAGCAGAAACAATGATAGGTAATTGGGGTTCAATCGATAATTGGGGTAATTGGGGTTCAGCAGGAGTAACGGTTAATGGGTTTTCAGGAGGCTTCATCAATTATTGGGGTATTTCCACTTCTCTGATTCCGTTCGCGCCTTTTAATCCTGGGCAGCAGGTTAATGTATCGGAATCAAACTCGATCGCCAGCTTAGGATTTTTCAGTATTTTACTGTTCGGACAAAGAACATTCCAATATTTTCGCCGACAATATCAGGCCAAGAAAGTGAAAAAATAGGCAAAAGTTCCTTAATCCGAACTGATAGGAATTATGGTCGTCCGCAATTCGGGGAATTAGGGCAACGTTCCTGCATTAACTGGGAAAATTCGGTTCTTTGAGCAGGAGTTAGGACTTGGCGAATTTCCAAAAAACTTTCAAATTGCAGGTTACTGATTTCTTGGCGATTCCGGGAGATTTGCTGATGTTTAGCACGGATATCTCGATCGGAGGCATTATTGGATAATAAACTATTTAGTTCTTGTTCGTTGCTTCTCAGGTTTTCTCGCAACTTTTTGGTTTTTTCCTGATATTTCTGACGAATAGCGGCAACTTTTGACTTTTGGTCATCGGTAAGGTTTAATTGTTCGATTAGTCCTTCTCTAGAATTATTCATCCGACGGGGACGATTTTCAGGACGCTGGGGAGAGCTAGTTTGAGCGATAAATAGACGATCTTGGGGATAGGATAGCACAGTGGCAGTTGGGACTAGGTTAGCCGCCAGAGTTAAAGCCATGGTTGTGCCGAGAATCGAGAGAGTAGAAAGGGACATAATTGACCTCCACAAAGAAATTAAGGATTATAGGTAGAATAGGTGAGTTGAGGCTCGTTTAAGCTCATCCAAGGCGAACTATAAACGCTAGGAGCAGCAATCGGTGGAGCGATGCTATGGTTCCAACTCTCCACTAAAAAAGCTTCTAACTCCTCGTCAGAAATTTGGCTCAGTTGTGGATGAGGATGAGACCAACGATAGGAAGCAAAAATCAGGGCCGATAAGGCAGTAATACCAGTTATCAAACCCAATAAAGGCGGCAATTTTGGAGAAGTTACCGGCCTTTCTCCCCTAATCATTTGCATTAACTGTTCCTCTTCATCTATCGGTCGAGGTGGCAGCGATGGACGATAGCGACGCAGAAAATTAACCACTTTGTCATCTTCTGGGGACATTAGAGAACTCCTTGTTTTTGCAAAAATTGACCCATGGTTTTACGCGCATAATGAAGACGTGATTTCACCGTACCGAGGGGAATTTCTAAGATTTGGGCGATTTCCTTTTGGGGTAAGTCCTCTAGATCGTGAAGGACGAGGACAGCGCGATGTTCTAAACTGAGAATTTCTAACCCTTGTCGGACCACTTCCTCATAATGCAATTGCATCAAATCGGGACTATCTTGGGGACGGGATTCGCTATCAAGGGAGTTTTCCTCATCAGTGCTTTTGGCCATCCTCATTTGTCTTTTGGCTAATTGTCGCCGACCATCGATCGCTACATTCCAGGTGATCCGATAAACCCAAGTGGAAAAGTATTCAGGTGAACGCAATTTCGGCAACCCGTGCCACACTCTTAAAAATACCTCTTGGACAAAATCCTCTAGGAATTCCTGTCCACAGAGTTGATAGAGAGTAGAGCGGATTTTTGGTTGATAAAGACGGTAAAGGTGACGAAAAGCAGCCCTATCACCCCTTTGACACTTTAAGATTAACTCTCGATCGCTCACACTTGTTTGCTTATCGGTTATCACCTCGATCATTCCCCTCACCCCTAGCTACTTGTCCGTTTAGACTGGGGGGTGTCAAGAATGGTTCATAACCGGTGATCAGTGATCAGTGATCAGTTATCAGTGATCAGTTATCAGCTTTTTTCTCCCCACACCCCATCTCCCCTCTCCCTTCTCCCTTCTCCCCTCTCCCTTCTCCCCACACCCCACACCCCACACCCCACACCCCACACCCCACACCCCATCTCCCCATCACCGAGGGAGTAATTGTTGATAGAAATCCAATTGTTTTTGAGCGAGGGCTTTATTAGTATAATTGGTCATTACTCTCTGATAACCCCTCTGGCCTAATTCTTGAGCGAAGCTGGGATTATCTAAGAGAGTTTGTATAGATTTAGCCAGTGCCTCCCCATCTTTTTCGGGAAAAATTAACCCCGTATCAGCAATAACAAAGGGAATTTCTCCCGAATCAGAACCAATAACAGGAACCTGACAGGCCATGGCTTCAATTAAGACATGACCGAATTGTTCTTTCCAACCGACGGCCGTTAAGGTTTTGACCTGATAGGTGGTTTCTGACGGCAAAACTAAAGTGTTCATCAGGTTAAGATAATTAACTACTTGATCGTGGGGAACACTTTCCACTATCATCAAGCGCTCGCTTATTCCTGCGGCTGTAGCTTCGCTGACTATTTTATCTTTGAGGATTCCCCGACCTAACAGTAATAATTTCCACTTACCTGTTAATTTAGATACGGCTTTAATCAGAGTTAAAATGCCTTTCTCTTCTACAAAACGACCGATAAAACCAATCACAAATTCATCGTTTTCAATGCCTAAAGATCGGGCTAAATCGGGTTGCTTGCTTGGGGAAAAAAGGACTTCATCCACTCCTAATTGCGGTAAAACGGTGTATTTCCCCCTGTAACCACGTTCTTTTAAAACATCTACTCCGTCTTGATTACCGGCGATTAAACCATCGGTATTTTTCAGGTTATAAGCTTCTAACCAAGAGATGGGAAATTTAGGAGTATAGGGAAGATTCCACCAAGTAAAGAATACATTTTTAGCCCGGAGATTTAAGAGATGATTCAGAGTAATAGATTGAGCATAAGCAAGAGATTTAGAACCCTGTTCCACTTGAATAATATCGGGTCTAAATTTTTGCAATAAAGAAATTATATCAGTGCCAAAAGTTAATAAAGATTGGTTATTCTGGCTAAAATTAGAGATAGGAATGACTCGGAAATTATCAGCTATTTTCGGTTGACTTTCAATGATTTTATTTTGGACTCCTCCCGGTTGCCA
This sequence comes from Microcystis sp. LE19-8.1F, assembly GCF_027531715.1. Lineage (NCBI taxonomy): Bacteria > Bacillati > Cyanobacteriota > Cyanophyceae > Chroococcales > Microcystaceae > Microcystis > Microcystis sp. LE19-8.1F. Next base: position 18,734 of record NZ_JAPZSO010000047.1, read on the forward strand.
ACGTTGGGGAACAACAATAGTAACCTCAATATTGGGATTTAATCTTGTCAGGGAGCGCAGTTTCTCACAGTTGAGATCAACTATATATGTATGACTAGCGACTAAAATTCTCATAGATTATCTAGTTTTGTATAAATTTGACCATCATTCCAGAGGGACTTTACTTGAGTTTTCAGAGCATCGAGAAAACCTAAACTATAAAAAATTCCCCTAGAAAGGATTTTAATCGGGGAACCACCTTTATTACAGGGAGGATTGCCAAGAACGTGACAATCAAATAATTTAGCATAGAGTCGCAATTGTTGAGCGGGAGTGAGATTTTTCAGAGCCATCAAAAAGTGATTATGATAAAAAGTCGTCTGATAACTCAAAGAACGAGTGCTAATATCATGACAGCCGCCGGTTTCTTCCCCTAAATGAACCAGATAAGCCGTGGGATCGTACCAGACATGATAGGGAGTCCGGCGTAACCTTAAGCAAAAATCCGATTCCTCGCGCACGGCACTGCCACGAAAACGTTCATCGAACCAAATGCCGTATTTCGTAAATATATCCTTCCGGAAAGACATATTACAGCCCCGGGCCGAGATTACCTGCTGGGGTTTAGTGGTGTGGACAAGATCGATGTAATACCAAGCAATGCCTGGATCCATGGCTTGGGGGGGTAAAAAGTCGATTTCGTAGGGTTTGCTGGTATCTGTCACCATTTTTTGGGAGTCACCCAATTTCATGCGATCGAATACCCGACCGGCCACTACACCTATCTCAGGGTTCTTGACAAAATTCTCACCATGTGCTTTGAGATAATTATCCGGTAGCCGCACATCATCATCGATAAAAAGAACGATATCGCCTTGGGCGCGACGGACTCCATAATTTCTGGCCCCAGGTAAACTCGCCCAATCCAGGCGATACCAGCTAATTTTCTGCTGATTAGCCAGATTTTCCAGATAGGATTGTATGGCGGGGCTGTGGGTAGCGGTTTGGTCGATAACTAATACCTCAAAATCGGGATAATCTTGTTTGAGTAGGTCATCGAGGGTATCTTTAAGAGGCTCTTCGCGTCGATAGGTGGGTATGATGACAGAAATCGAGGGAAAATTCATAGCGGGGAATGGGGAAATGGGGGAATGGGGGAATGGGGGAATGGGGAAATGGGGGAATGGGGAATGGGGGAATTTTCACTAAAACCCTAAAACCCCAAAACCCAACCACTAACACCCAGCATCCACATTTCAAGCTAAAGAAACACCCTTGCGTTTAAAATTTAAGCCCTTTTTGGAGGATTTTGTGGCGGTTTCTCCCGCCAGAATTTTGGCTTCTTTTTCCTGTTTTTCGATAATGGGTAATCTAAAAATTACGCCCGCAAATATCCAGTAATAAACGCCCACAGGATCCGTATCGAGGGCATACCAATAGGGAAGATAGGCAACAAAGAGCAGGAAAACCCAATAACTACCGGCAAAACCTCGCAGAGTCGGGTCTTTGAGGGAACGATAGGTGCGGAAGGCCAGATAAACTAGATGGGTCATAAATATCATGTACAAGGCAAAACCAATGTATCCCAACTCGAATAAAACTTTACTGTGATAGGTTTCCACAAAGGAAATATCACCGAAAAACCTAGCAGAAGATGTGGCCGCACCAAGTCCACGACCTAAAATACCGCCCTGATTACGGATGGCAAAATTCAACTGTTCTTGAATAAAAGCGGTGGGGGGACTGTTTTGCCAACGGGCGAGGGCGCTATCGTAGCGTTGTTGGACAAAATCGGGGTTAAGAAAAGAAAAACCGATAGCTAGAAGTAAAGTGGCGGCAAAAATGATCGGCAAAAATCGTTTTAAGTTAGCGATTTGTCCCGTAAGAATCGTGATCAGACCAATAATCATCGGTACGGCAAAGAAAGCTAATCTTTGCCCAGAGATTACTGAATTAATAAAAACTAGGGTTAAACCCATTAGGGCTGCTAGTCGCCATTTTTGGGAAGTTTCACTAAAGGCACTGGCATAACAAATTACGGCACTAGAGACCAAAAACCAAGCCCAGTGCCAGGGAGAAACAAAGGTACCGGGTAAACGGATCATATTCACTTCCGGACTATACACTAATGCCCCACCGATCAAACACCTTGCATCTAAGTGGGCTTTGAATAGTGCATCAGCCACGTAGCCTCTAGTTCCTACACAACGACCGGTTTTCAGCATCCAGTATTGCATTAGTCCTAGGACACAACAAATAATCACTAAAGTCACTAAAAGACGACCAAAAAATAATAGGGTGGGTTTGTCTTTGATTAAGTAATAAGTGCAGAAGATTAAGGGGACATAACCTAGCAAAACTTTAAATCCTAATAGTCCTTGCAGAAAAGTCTCACTTTCCCGACAGGGAACTCCGCGCAAACGGCCATCCCTAAACATACCCATCCCAGCCACGGAATCGCAAGTAGGCAAAAATTGTCTTTGTAAATTGACCGCTAATAGACAGACCACACAGAAAACAAAGATTAATAATAGAGTTGTACCTAATTGTTTCGGGACAATAATCGGTAATTGCTTTTTTCGACATTCTAAAACTAAGGCGATTAAAGCGGGTAGATAAAAGATATCTTTACTTAGCTGGAGGATTTGATTACCTCCCAACGAATAGATAACAGTGCCAATGAAGGGGACATAGATAATAAATGCCCAAATAGCCGTGCGAGGATAGCTAAAGGAGAAAACTACTAAAATCAAGACTAAACTTACTGCAGCTCCTATCTTGGCATCAAATAATAAGCTGAGGGGTAATCCGAGCAAAATTGCTACACAAATAGTAAAAACAATCAACCCCGCTAACTTTTGTTTCTTTTGCCTTTCTTCTTTTTTGAGGTCAAGTCTCTCTTTGATGTTAAGCGGGGGACTATCAGCTTTTGTTTGGCCTTGTTTATTCCTTTTTTTCTGGCGATCGATACTTAGTCCGGTCATAATTATCCCTTGCTAGGCTAGGCTAAGGGCATTATAATCCCTGTTCCCCTCGATCGACTACAAAAGATAGCTTCGCACCGCTTCCACTAGCCTTTCTGTCCAAAAATTGGCTAATTCTAGGGTTTCTGCTTCCACCATCACCCGAATTAAGGGTTCTGTCCCGGAAGCGCGCACCAAAATTCTACCTTTTTCTGCCATGGCTGTCTCAGCTTTGCGGATTTCTCGCCGCAAAGGTTCACATTGCTGCCAATTGCGCCGCACTTCTCTATCTTCCACCCGCACATTGCGTAAAATCTGCGGATAGGTGACAAAGCTATGATCGACTAAGTTAGCCAAGGAAACCGCCGATTTCTGCACTAAAACCGCTAAATGTAGGGCGGTTTGCATTCCATCCCCAGAAACCCCGTAATGATGGCAGAGGATATGACCGGATTGTTCACCCCCTAGCATGGCTCCAGTTTCCCACATTTGCGCCTGAACGTGCTGATCGCCCACGGCAGTCCGCAAGAATTGACCCCCCAGTTTTTGCCAAGCGCGTTCAAAACCTAAATTAGCCATCACCGTTGCTACTAATAACCCATCGGGTAGCTGTCCAGCTTCTAAGAGGGAACGACCCCAAAAATAGAGGATATAATCGCCATCTACTACTCTACCTTGACTATCCACGGCCAGGACTCGATCGGCATCGCCATCGAAGGCAAACCCTAAATCCGCTTGCTGATTAATCACCGCCGCCTGTAAGCTTTCTAAATGGGTAGAACCACAATTAACGTTAATGCGATCGCCGTCGGCTCGATCGTGTAGGCAGATAACTTCCGCCCCCAAGGTTTGGAATACTAAAGGTGCTAGGTTAACGGCTGCCCCCCAAGCTAGATCTAAAACTATTTTTAATCCCGATAGGTTAATATCCGTCCCGACGGAATTAATCACAGCTTGATAATATTTTTGGATTAATTCGGGACAAAAAGTCGCTTTTCCCCAATTTTCCGGTTTATCTGCTAATTCTAAATTGCCTCTTAAACCCGCTTCTATCTGTGCCGCTAAACTGCCAGACAATTTTAAACCGCTGCTGTCAAAAAATTTAATGCCGTTATCTTCAGGAGGATTATGACTGGCAGAAATCATGATCCCACCCATCGCTTCGCTTTCTCTGGTTAAATAGGCGACGCAGGGAGTGGGACATAATCCCAGTTGCCAGACTTCTATTCCCGCCCAAGTTAAGCCCGCAGTGATAGCATTGGCTAACATATCACTGGAATTACGCGAATCTTGACCGATAATTACTGGTTTGGTGACACCAGCTTGATTTTTTAATACCTGTCCCGCCCAAAATCCGATTTGTAGCGCTAGGGGGGCAGTTAATAATTCTCCCACTTGGCCGCGAATTCCGTCCGTGCCAAACAGGGGTGATGACGGTAATTCGATCAAACCCCCTAAGGATAACAGGGGATGCGATCGAGTTTTTTGCCCATTTTGATACGACAGAGAAGCTACCATGGCCGATTCCTTTCCTCACACAACACATTCAGAGGATAACATGATCACCGATTTTTTCAAATCAATGTTCCCAGTTGACCCTAATCCTCCTCCCAGGGTTCCTTACAGTGTGGGGTGTGGGGAGAACAAAGCTGCCTTTTGCCTTTTGCCTTTTGCCTTTTGCCTTTTGCCTTTTGCCTTTTGCCTTTTGCCTTTTGCCTTTTGCCTTTTGCCTTTTGCCTCCTGAATAATGAAGATTTTTGATTTTTGCCAGAGGTCTAATCATTTGTTAAGCTAAAACGGTAATCTTGATCCCCGAATGCCTGTGCTGATCAGTGTTGTCATCCCTACCTACAATCGCGAAGCAATTTTAAAAAAATGTTTACTTGCTCTAGAAAATCAGCGTTTAACCGATAATAAGGTGGAAAACTACGAAATAGTCCTTGTCGATGATGGCTCTACCGATGGGACGATCGCTTGGCTAGAAACTCAAAAGGCTAATTTACCCCACCTGCAATTGTGGCAACAGGATCACGGTGGACCAGCGATCGCTAGAAATCTGGGGGTAGAAAAAGCTCGTGGTGATACGATTATTTTTATTGATAGCGATCTGGTAGTGACAGAAAATTTTTTGCAAGCTCACGCCGACGCTTTAACCGCCGGGGCAGCAAGTCTCGGCAGCGAGCGCTTATTTACCTACGGCAGCGTCATTAATACCTGTAACTTCGAGCATCCCAGCAGTGAACCTTATAAAATCACCGATTTCTCCGCCGCCTATTTTGCCACTGGCAACGTGGCGATCGCTAAAAAATGGTTATTAGCAGCGGGATTATTTGATACCCAGTTTCAACTCTACGGTTGGGAAGACTTGGAATTAGGGGTGAGATTGAAGCAATTGGGACTAAAATTAATTAAATGTCCTGAAGCCGTCGGTTATCATTGGCATCCCCCCTTTAATCTCGCTCAAATTCCCAATCTCATCGATAAGGAAATTCAACGGGGACGAATGGGAGTGCTTTTTTATCAAAAACATCCCAGCTGGGAAGTGCGGATGATGATTCAAATGACTTGGATTCATCGACTGTTGTGGGGTTTACTTTCCTTGGGCGGAACCCTGAATGAACGCAGCCTCTCTCCTCTGTTGCAATGGTTGATCGATCAAGGTAAACCGCAATTAGCCCTAGAAATTGCCCGCATTTTTCTCAATTGGTACAACGTGCGCGGCGTTTATCAAGCTTATCGGGAAATGCAGCTTCAGTGAAATGTCTTACCGACACCGCTGACCGAGTTTCTCAGAAAGATGAGGTATAATGGGATTGGCCATAGTCTTGGGACGACCAGCTAATGTTCAATATTCCGGCGTTCTCTAAAACCAGAGAATTTGTACCCCACCATTAAGATAAATGCTATCGAGGTCAACATTTCCTGATCAAAAACTGAATATTTTCTTTTTTTTTTTTGATAATTGCTGCCACAATCAAAAACAATCAGAATAGAGAGTAGGAGTTGCCAGGCTCGATTGCCGAAAATACTGACCACGTTTGCCCCTTGTTAATTAGGGTGTGCTGAATAATGGTAAAACCCTTTTAAAATAAGGCTTTTGACCTGTTAAAATCCGATGTTAGTGCTGCGAAAATAGGATTGGGATCTTCAAAAATCTTGCATTCTCCTTCTTGTAGTACATAAACTGGTAGGAAAAAGAGGGCAACAAAGCCTGAAACTACTGACTCGGAGACTCGGAGACTCCTAACCCCACCAACAAACTTTTTCAGCAAGTCCTAATTATCTGGTGAAATTTGGCATACTTAGAAGTAAATTTTTTTATTGGAGGAATCCCATAATGAATATCGTCGATATTTTAATCGGTTTTGTCGGTGGAGGTGCGATCGGGGGTGGGGCTTTATATGCCTTCCAACAGGGAAAAATCAGGGAAGCACTAGAAAAATATGAGAAAATTCAGGCGGCTTTAGGTCAAACCGAAGCGGAGTTAAAAGACACCAAAGGACAGTTAAAGCTACTCGATCTCTCCGAAGAACGGATTCGCAATATCGAAGCCACCCATAGAGAAGAAGTGGCTAAATTGCAAAAAGAGTTAGAAGATAGCCAAGGGCGTTTACAAGAGGCAGCCAGCGCAACTCCCGATCAAGCCGTGGAAGTTGCCTATAAAACCCAAATTCAGCAACTTCAACAGGAATACGAAGCTAAAATCGAGGAATTGCGCCAAAGCTATCAAAGTCAAATTCAAGAGATGATGGACGGGAAGCAAGGGGAAATGGAGGCCCTGGGTCAAAGTCAACAGACGCAGATTCTAGAATTAGAAAATGGCTATCAGTCGCAAATTCAACAACGAGAACAGGGTTATCAACGCCAACTGTTAGAACTAGAAAATGCCCGTCAAGCAGTAGTGGATGATCGAACCACTGAAATCGTCGAACCTTGGGATGATTTCCCCGATCACCCCAGTGCCGAAATCGCCACAACTGCTGAGGATTTCATCTCTGAACCGGAATTTGCCCCTGAAACAGCAGCTTTCGGCAGTTTTGAAACAATGGTAGAAACGCCCGTTTCTGAAAGTGAAATGAGTCCTTTTGATGGTTTTGTCACTGAAGAAACCGTAGTATTAGAGCCAGAATTTGCTCCTGAAACGCTGGTAGAAACGCCCGTTTCTGAAAGTGAAATGAGTCCTTTTGATGGTTTTGTCACTGAAGAAACCGTAGTATTAGAGCCAGAATTTACTCCTGAGATGCTGGTAGAAACGCCCGTTTCTGAACCAGAATTCGCTCCTGAAATGAGTCCTTTTGATGGTTTTGTCACTGAAGAAACCGTAGTATTAGAGCCAGAATTTACTCCTGAGATGGAGGTGTTTGGCGGTTTTGAAACCCTAGAAGGACATCTGGAACTAGAACCAGAATTCGCCCCAGCAATGGAGACATTTGACGGTTTAAACGCCAGGGAAGAAACCCTAGTTTCTCCAGAAATGACCATAGTCGAAGATTCTCCCGTCATCGAAGAACAAGCGATCTCTAACTTGGAGATATCCGCTGCTGAGATGGAATTTCTCAATGCTCTACAATTAGAGGAAGAAACGAGAACGATCAGTAGTCTAGAAGAATTATCGGGTAATGCAGAAAAATTCGCTGATGCCCAAAATTCTCTAGATGACTTATTTGCCGATGTTGCTGACAGCAATAGCTCCGAATTATTCGATCCTTTTGCTGAAGAAACCCCTAAAGTTGAAGCTAAGAGCAAAAACGGTTCTTCTGTTCTGAGCAACCAAGAAGAACCAGATTTTTTTAGTATGTGGGATGATCAAGAAATGGGAAATCTAGAATCTCTGCCTTCTGACGAAGAACTGCCCCTTGATGATCTATTTAGCGATGATTTATTCTCGGATGGCGACAATAGCAAAACCACGAAGCTAGAATCTCATCAGTAGGCAGATTGCCCGCTATGAAGGCAGAAGACAGAATTTCTTCCCCACCCAATTTCTGGCTTCTGACTTTCTTATTTTTTCAGGTTTTCAGACATAAAAGTTAGGATACCAAATCCTTCCGGCAGACGATAAACTAACTGCAATTTTCCCTCTTTAGTAATCCCATATTGCTGCACACCTTTTAAAGCTGCTAAAAAACTCGCTTCCTGTTTCATCCAAGCTTCCGGACAAGCTTTCATGGTTGAGGCAATTTCCGACTGCACCGCCATATTATCTCCTTCCTTCTGGTAACGGGTGACATAGCGATTGCACCCCGAAAAACCAGCTAAATTACCCCCAGTGAAAGCAACGCTGATTTCCGTACCTTCTACTAATTCTGTTCCCGTCCACTGGCTCAATTTCCAATTAGTTCCTTCTAGAGTTACAGTAGAGGCGATCGCTTGTTGCCCTGTCAGCACAGATGCCAGGGTGATTAATCCTAGAAAACTCGTCAGCTTCTGTCTCATGCTCTTAATTCCTGTCAATGATAGCCAGTTTCTATCCTAGCCAATCAGCCGGAAAACCTGCCTCACTTCCATAAGAATATGGCCTAAACGGTTTTTGCCGCTACCATCAGCACCACAGCCCCAATAATAATCGATCGGCGAATTTTCTACTAATAAACTGTCGCCTGTACTTAGCAGAATTTGGCGAAAATCGCCAGTAATTGTCAACTTTCTTAATACACCTCGATACATGATTTCCTCTTTGACATTTTCCCAATCGGGACGCAAGGGATAAAAATTAGTGCGCTCCCTAGTTGCCGATTGCTGGGGAGTGGCTGCCAGTCGAATCGCTTCTGAATAGGGATGTTGAAGGAATTTCTGTGCTTGAAAATAATGTTCGCTGGTGGGCCGCCAAAAACCATCTAAATCGAAACCGTGGCCAGAAAAATTAGAAAAACAACCATAGGGTTTCTCGCGAGTGCTATAAAAGTAAATAGTCATTTCGATCGCTTACCAGTCCTAACTATGCCACGCACTCAACGTAACGATAATTTTATTGATAAATCTTTTACGGTCATGGCGGATATCATTTTAAAGATACTCCCCGCCAATAAAAAAGCCAAGGAAGCCTTTGTTTATTACCGCGATGGGATGTCTGCTCAAGCTGACGGCGAATACGCCGAGGCCCTCGATAATTACTATGAAGCTTTAACATTAGAAGAGGATCCTAACGATCGCAGTTATATCCTCTACAATATCGGCATTATCCACGCTAGTAACGGCGAGCATGAAAAGGCTCTGGAATACTACGAAGAAGCTATCCAACTTAATCCCAGAATGCCCTCCGCTTTGAATAATATCGCCGTTATTTACCATTTTCAAGGGGAAAAAGCCAGAGAGGACGGTCAACAGGCCGAAGCAGCAGCACTCTACGACAAAGCGGCAGAATACTGGAAACAAGCCATCCGATTAGCCCCCAATAACTACATTGAAGCCCAAAACTGGCTGAAAATCACCGGGCGATCGGAAATTGATGTTTTCTTCTAAATTGAGGAGTCGGTCGTCAGGAGTTAGGAGTCAGGAGACAGGAGGCAAAAGGCAAAAGGCAAAAGGCAAAAGGCAAAAGGCAAAAGGCAAAAGGCAGCTTTATTCTCCCCACTCCCCTACTCCCCCACTCCCCAATTCATAATTCATAATTCATCATTACCCCATTTCTCCCATGATCGATCGAGCTACAGTTGAAAAAATCGCCCATTTAGCCCGTTTAGAGATTAATAGCAGCGAAGAAGAACAATTTGCGCTGCAATTAAGCGGGATACTGGATTATTTCGAGCAGTTAAGCGAATTAGACACGGAAAATGTGCCACCCACCACGCGAGCGATCGAAATTCAAAATATTACTCGCGCCGATAGTAATAGACCTTATCCCGATCACGAGGTCTTAGTGCAAGAATCGCCGGTCCCAGAAGGGGATTATTTCCGTGTTCCCCGCATTCTCAACACCGACGAAGACTAAATCAGTGATCAGTTACTCAGTTATCAGATGTGAGTTTTCAGTTCACTGTTTACTGATCACTGATTTAGATGCCATCTAGGGTTTTTGCTGCTATCTTGGACTAAGAGCAGACCTAGCAATGGAGACATAATATAATGATCGCATCTCAAGATGTGGCACCATTTCAGCTTATTTCGAGCGTAGAATCGGCGGAAACAGAATTTAGGCCCTGGGGTTCCTTCACCACTCTAGAAGAAGGTCTCGGTTATAAAATCAAGCGAATTGAAGTGAATCCGGGTCATCGTCTCAGTTTACAGATGCACTACCATCGCAGTGAACACTGGATTGTCGTTTCGGGGACTGCAAAAGTCACCTGTGGAGATAACGAGGAAATTCTCGGAGCCAATCAGTCCACTTATGTGCCTCAGTGTACCGCTCACCGTCTGGAAAACCCCGGGGTGATCAAATTGGTGTTAATTGAAGTGCAGAATGGGGAATATTTAGGAGAGGATGATATAGTCCGTTTTCAGGATGACTATGCTCGCCATCAGAGCTAAGACTGCTTTTTTAGGGAGATAGAAGGGCAAGAAACTATATTTTTGCCCCAAAAACCTTTTTTCCTTTTCCGGCCGGGTAGCGGTTTTCCTCATGGGAGGTAAAGGCGCGGGGAGGGGGATTGATTTTGACCATGTTGTGAGCAAAGAACGGGTAAAATTTGTAGAAAAATAAACTTCCCCTAGACCCTGTGTGGGCAGCTTGAGGAAAGCTGGGCTAAGGGAAATGATTTATTCCTTTGCTGGATTAACTTCAGCATATAACTCTCATTTGTCAGGACTATAACAGCCAGATGTCAATTCTGTGACAAAGAAAAGCCGATCAGGAGTCGGGCAAGAGGCAAGGGGCAATGATTCAGGCGGGAGGGAGTGAGGAAACGGCTTGATCTTGTTGATCAATGCGGCAAAAAACCAAGGAAGTTTGCAAAAAATAAACTATATGTACATTGGTTAATATGTATAGAATAAAATCTATTAACTATAAATAGTATTTCCTTTAATAAATAGAGTAATCATGGGTATAATTAAGAGCAATCTTAAAGAAGATGAAGGCATCCGATGGGTAATATTGTCGGGATAGATTTGGGTACAACAAATTCCGTGGCGGCATTCAAATTTGCGGGGGTAGAGGTAGTGACCGCTGCAGATAACTCGCCTCCGGAGAGAAAATTAACCCGATCGCTCGTCTCCCTAGCCGGAGAGGGGCTGATCGTTGGAGAGGAAGCCTACAGACAGATCAAGGCGACCCCAGAAAACGTGATCATGTCGATCAAGCGTTTGATGGGTAGGAGTTTTAGCGATACTATCGTTCAGGAACAAATACCCCGTTTAAGCTATAAAGTCACTCGCTCGAGCCGGGGTACAGAGGATAGTCTATCGGTATGGTTAGGGGGCAAGGAATACGAACCGGAAGACATATCGGCCGAGATTTTAAAAAAAGTAGTAGCTAATGCCCAGAATTATCAAGGGGCTAACGGTCAGAAAAGCCGGATACAGGAAGCTGTGATCACTATTCCCGCCTATTTTAACGATAAACAGCGTCATGCCACGGAGATGGCGGCAAAACGGGCTGGTATCATCGCCCGCGAGTTGCTCTCGGAACCGACCGCGGCGGCAATTTCCTACGGTTATAAACCGGATTCGGAGGAGGTAAAAACTATACTGGTGTACGATTTCGGTGGCGGTACTTTCGATTCTTGTTTGATCACCGCCGCAGGAAATCAATTTATAGAATCGGGGAAAGCTGGGGATCTGTGGTTAGGAGGAGATGACATAGATGCACAATTAATGCGATTTGTCAAGGAAAAAGTGGCACAAGAAGAAGCTCTAGAGGATGTGGACGCTCTGATCGCCGCGATGCCCCATTATCAAAGGGTAAGATTTTTAGGGGATTTCAAGAGTGCCGTAGAGAGGGCAAAGATAGATTTAAGTAGTGCTGAAAGTGCTGCCATCATCCCCGCGACCCCGCTGATCGATGAGATGGGTATGGCGATCACCATTGCCGTGACGATGAAGAGGAGTGAATTTGAAGAGATGATCCGGCCCCTAGTGGAGAAAACGATCGCCATCTGTCGAGAAGCGATCCGGTATTCCGACTATCCCGAAGAGCTGATTGATGTGGTGTTATTAGTGGGGGGTTCCTCCCAGATTCCTTTCGTCCAAGAGGAAGTTAAAAAAGTTTTCGGTTCCGAGAGAGTGGTAGTTCACCGACGGCCGATGTATGCAGTAGCGGAGGGAGCAGCGATCGTGGCTGCTGGTTTAACAGAGAAGGTAATGACCGTATCCCGTGATTACTGTATCCACTTGGCCGACGGCAGCCAATATCCGATCATTAGACAGGGGGATATATTACCCGTTAAAACCATCCAAAGTTTTAAAACCGAAGTGGATGATCAGAGTCTGATCCATTTAAAATTTTCTAGTCCGGATCGGGTGCGGGCAGAAAGTACCGGGGAGAGGTGCGACGAGAAAATTGGCGAAATGTGGTTAGCCCTCGATCGACCCTATCCAAAGGGTACAGAAATATTACTAGCCGTTTCCCTAGACGAACAGAATAATTCTCTATCGATGGTAGCAAGTTTAAAAAATGACCCCTCGCTCAAAGTGAGTTCCGATTTTTCCCGCGGCGGTGAGGACGAGGATATCTCGCGACAGGTAGAAGAAAGTATCGAGGAGATGAACCGTAAGGAGTTATTAACCAAGGTAGGGGCCAAATACGTCTATCAAATAGCTGGGGAAATAGTTCGGGCGGCCAATCAAATCCGCGGAGAGGATGGAAAATCGCGGCAAGATCGGGTCAAGGTGGCCAGGGAAAAATTACGCGAGTTAAAAACTTACTCCTGCGAGGATAGTAGTCAGGGTCAAATCCTGATCTCCGAGTTCGAGTTCGTTTTAAAATACTGTCAAATTCTGGTTCCAGAAGAACAACAGGCGCGCATCGAACAACTGATCGAAGATTTAAATAAAGCTATCAATAACGGTAATCTCTCGGCTATACAGCGATTAAATGAAACAGCACTACAGGAGAGGAAAAATTTCCCCGAATTGCTGCTGCTGCTGCTATTGTGTCGTACGGTCATCACCCGTACTGGAGTGGTAAATCAAGCCAGCGCGGATAGTATGGCGAGAAAATTCGGTGCGGTTATCACCGCTTTGGCAGCGGGGGATCAAGAAACGGCGGAACGAGAATTACAGCGATTATTACCGGAAGTTCGCCAGAATTGCGATCTCGAATTACCGACAGGCAATGTGGCTACTGGATTAACCCGATTTTAATTAGGGCTGGCTGAATAAATCTAAAAAACTTGTTGGATAAGGCTTTTAGACTTTTTTGACCTCAAAAAGTGCCGACCCTTGGACTGATCGGGGGTAAAATTCCGGTACTTTTTGCCTGAAAATTAGGTAACTGACTACCTCAAAATCGGTAAAACCCTACACCCCACACCCAACCCCCCCAACCCCCCCGATGTCGGGGGGGCAGGGGGGGTGGGGGGTTGGGGGGGCCACACCCTGCCCCCACGAAAAACTTTTTGCCGCAAACCCTAATTATGAGTAAAATTAATTGTCCCGTTTGTCAACGATCGGACGTGGAGGGGAATGTTTGCCCCAATTGCGAGACGGATTTATCCTCTCTACGTCTTTTAATGGAACTATCCCCCGTTGTCGATAATCGGACTCCAAATAACCGCCGCGGTTTATTACTGGGATTGGCTCTTTTACTGTTAATTTCGGGGATTTTTCTGGGTGCTATCGCTTCTAATCTATTTCCCCGTTCCCTAATCCCTGTCAGCGAATCTAGTCCCGTTATCCCTCCTGTTGGGGAACTGATTGCGCCATCGAAGCAGCTGACTAAAACTGTCTGCGTGGATGGGTTTAACTATCGGGTTCGATCGGGTGATTCCCTATCTCGTATCGCTCAACGTTTTTACGGAGATGAGTCTCTATTATCTCCCATACTTGAGGCTAATCCTTTTTTGCTTGATCGGCTCGATTCTCTCGAGGTCGGTGAAAAGTTATTGATCCCCAACTCTGATTAATCCTGTTAATTTTACCCAGTACGAATATTATGTTAGTTTTCTTGGGCTATGCTATTGGATTTGTTTTAGCTTTTTTTCTCGCCATTAGTTTAAAGGCTGTTTTTTTAGGGTTTCCTCCTAATAAGGACAATAACTATTGGTCAAGAAAATTAGAAATATTAACTGGCTTTGGTGGCGGAATTGTCATTATATATATCCTCTTTTTCCTCAAAAATTGGCTGGCTTTAGATGAGAATTTTATCACTTATTTTTCTATCACTACATTTGTTTTGATTTTCTTGGTTTTTTATGGACGAATAGAAGAAAGAAAAAAGGGTAGAGAACTAGAGTATAAAGCGAGAAAATTACAGGCTGAGGATACGGGAAACCCTTTCGAGAAAGGAAAGTTATCGGAGGCTTTAAAATTCTACCAAGAGGCTAACAAATTAATTAATGATCCTCAGTTAAGATGTTTAGAGAAAAATCTTGAACAAGAATTAGAAAAAAGAAAAAAATTTCTGGATTTTTTTAAACAGGGTAAGGAGTTGGGAAATCGGGGATATTTTAAGAAGGCTTTAGATGTACTGGAAAGCGCACAGGCTCTTTATTCCCATCACCGAATCGGTTTAGAAATCCAGAAATGTCAATTACAGGTAGAGCCAGAAAATATCTGTCAAGTAAGACTTAAAAAAGCCCAGGAATTAGCCCGACAGGGAGAACTAAAACAATCGAGAGAATTAATAAATCAAGCCCTAGCAGATTTCCAGCGACTGGACGTTAAAAACCTATTAACTAAGGTAGAACAGATAACGATCGGCTTCAATTATTTTGAACAGGGAGTGGCTGCCGAAAAAAACGGCGATCTAAACAAGGCGATAGATAACTATCGAAAAGCCCTACTCATGACACCCGAATTAATCGATATAAACCGGCGATTAGGCATGACGAATATTAAAGCGGGGAACTATCGGGAGGGAATAGAACAATTAGAGGGAATCGAAGATAGGGAATCGATCTACTTACGGGGTTACGGTTATGCGAGATTAAAGGAATGGAGGAAAGCGCGTCGGGAATGGAAAAAGATCGATCGACCGGAAATTAAAGAACAGATAGAGCTGCTCACCCGATATAGCCAAAGGGAAAAATTAACTCTACAGCAGGAAATACAAGAACTAATTCAAGAAGAAAACCTAGAATTAGCCCGCTCGAAAAGCGAGGTGTTTTTAGAGAAATTCGGCGATGACCCTCAAGTTAGCCAGAACTTAAGCAATCATATCGTCTCCCGGATAGCCCATCAACTCTGGATGTCTCAGGATCGAGAAAAAATCCTTATCAACGCCGAGAGGGAATGGGAAAGAAAACGCAATCTGGAATCATTGCACAATTTGGCAATCGCCCTTTATTATCGATCGGTAGAAAATCCCGCTACCCTAGAGAAATTAATACCCGTCTGGTTATCCGCTACGGCGAATTTAAATCTCAACACCAGTATCAGGAATATGGTTTGGAAAGTTATCGATGACGGTGATATAAGGGACTTAGAAGCACAATTAACCCGAATACTTGAGGATCTGATCGATCGAACCAAAGAAGACCTAAATTACTACCTGCAACTTCGCGATCTTTACCGTCGCGATACTGTCGCCCTAGGGTTATTACGCGATAATCCTGTAGAGGGAATCCATATCGAAGGGTTAACCATCCTACCTGGGTTGTATCGGACTCACCCTGATAGAAATACTGTTAAACTGCCCGATCAATTCTGGGCGACTCTCTATACCCGTTGGGGGGAATCGGTGGCTGCCTGTTTGCAGGGGGATCGGGTTCGCGGAGTCGCGTTAAAACCCCTAACCTGCCAATCTACTCTCGAACAGATAGCTAATACTTTTGTATCATTCCACCAAGGTTGTCATTATCTACAACAGAAACAGTGGCAAAAAGCCGAGAATCCTTTAAAAGAGGCAAAACCAGCCCTTAAAAATCACCCAGAATGGATTGAGGAGATCGATCGACTTTACCTAGAATTACAGGAGGAGATTGAGGGTTTCGAGAATCTATTAAGGATGAATAGAAATTGGTACGAGTTAGTACAAACTACTAACTCGAAAATGTATTACGTCCGAGATAAAGCCTTGGAAATAGTCAGGAGATTGGATGAGCAAAAGATAGACGATTCCAAAGCTTTAAGCGAACTGGAGAAATTAAAACAGATAGATTACAATAATGCGATACTAAACGAATTGATCGAGGAGATTATTTTTAGAAAAGACGTAAGGGAAGTAGGGCGATTGATGGATCGCAATCAATTTTCCGAGGCGATCAAAAAGGCGAAACGATCGAGATCACAAAAACTCCGTCACCTTACCGCCCAATTCTGTCTCAATCTTTTAAGAGAAAATTATCAAAAATTACCCCCAGAATTACTAATAGAACTTGTTAGATCGGCTTACGAATTATGCCCCAACGATCCAGAGTTTCGAGAAGTATATAAACTATTTCATATTATTTAATGGGAGTTAGATTAATGTACGATAATTTAGATAGTAATCCTTACGATATTCTAGAAATTTCTCCGGCCGCTTCCACTGCCGAAATCACTAAAGCTTTCGGTCTAGCTATGAAACGCCGTAGCTATTCTATGGATAGCATAGCTAAAGCGCGTAAGATATTAATGAATCCTCAAGATAGGATAGTTGCGGATTATTTACGTCCTCATCTCCCTCTGGTTCAACGCTTGAAAACCATGTCTTTCTCGGAATTGTCTGAACCTTTACCATCTTTAGAAATCTTAAATACCATGGATGATATTAATAATTACGATCAAGAACAACTTAAAAAAGTTGCTGGCGAACTGGCTTCATCGATACTCAAAGACCTTAATTTTTTGGAGGAATAAGGATGAATAATTACAAAATTAGCGAAGAAGATAGAAACAAATTATTAAGC
Source organism: Microcystis sp. LE19-8.1F (assembly GCF_027531715.1). NCBI lineage: Bacteria > Bacillati > Cyanobacteriota > Cyanophyceae > Chroococcales > Microcystaceae > Microcystis > Microcystis sp. LE19-8.1F. The sequence goes on from NZ_JAPZSO010000047.1 coordinate 35,601, forward strand.
CTAATTATAAATTTAACCAAAGAGGAGGCAAGTTTAAAACAAGCTTTACGGCAGCAAGGAGAGAACAATCGCTCGGAAAAAGAACAGATTTTTTTAGAACTATTAGAGGTATTTGATACCCTCGAATCGTTATTAAATTTTTTAGAATATCGACACGAACCAGATGATCGAGTCTGGAAAAGATTACCGAAATCTTTAAAAAGTGTACAGACAAAATTATTAAGTATTCTAGAAAAACGTCAGGTGCTGAAAATAGAACTGTCCGCTGATCAGCCAGATTTTACTATCTGTCAGGTGGTCGAGCGAGAAATACGCCCCGATTTGGCAGAACAGACGATCACAAAAATAGTCAGGCAGGGATTTACTATCGAGGATAAATTACTCAGACCGATGGAGGTTATTACATCTAAACAAGAATAGATAACCCCCTTGCCACTTCCCACTCCCAACTCTGGCCTTCTGGCGATCCCGTCCACCTATTTCCTGAGAATTCTAGAGGTACTTGTAAATATTTGTTACAACGAGACGAGGAAAAATCTGAGGACAGGGACACAAGAAAGGATTATCGACGGGGATCAAGGATTTCAGCAGTAAACTGCATTGGGGATCAAGAGAAACCGATTGTAAAGTTTTCGATACCTCTCGCCGATTCTTGTAATAGTTCGATACATATAACATAGATGATCAGCGATGATTGTAAATTTATATTGCGAATAGCTCATCTTCTTCGGTGTTTTCCCTATACTGGTTTTCATCAACTTTGAGCCGACGTGCAGAAAAGTTAGACCACCAAGTTTGTAAGAGGTCAGGAAGATGCAATTAACCGCAAGAAATAATTGGGGCTACGTTTCTTTAGCAATGCTAAAAAGCTTTCTCCTCTGGAGTTTCGTCCTCACTGTCTGTTTATTAGTAGTGGGATTTCCTTTAGTAGTATTAATGATGACAGTGGGATCATTGTCGGCGATTATCTTACAGTCAGTTTTACCGATTAGTTCCGTGCTTTTAGTTGCGGGGATGATTATTGGTATCAATATTTTAGCTATCCTAATTAGTGCCGCTTTATTAACAGCAAAAGGTGTTCATCCCCACGAAGTTAGCTGGTTACACTGGTTACACGGTGAGGTAAAAACCTCTCATCAAGCTGTTTATGCTTCTTGCCCCTTAACTTGCGGGGTAGTTCATTAAATTTGATTTTCTTAGAGTGGAATTGCTTACCTTTTTTCTATTTACATTTATTCAAGTTTTCAACTGCTTTATCAGTTGACTATACAGACTCCAAGCTAGTGCAACCCGGTTTCACCGGGTTTTTTCATCGTTATTCAGCAAACCCTAGTTATACCTGGACTTCCCCGTTGACAAAAGGCCATAACATCTGCTGTAGGAGGGATTAAGAGAATTTCTGCTGCCCCGTTACTGGGTACAAATTAAAGAAACCCCCAATAAATCTAACGCATGATTGTTGTAGTTCATTCGGTCGAGTTATCTTAGAAAAACGATAACTTCCCTCTCTAATCGTACATTCTACTGTATTCAAGCAAATTGTCCCCAGGTCTTCCAACAAAGTCCGAAAACTATGCACGGGAAAATTCTCTTGATTCCGTTTTTTTCTCTCTTTAGATTGCACCGATTCACTGCGACTCGCTTTAATCACATCAACGGAACTATCATCAATTTCTTCATCCTCAAATAATCAAGGAGCCAAGGACTGTTTTAAGCGATTAATTCCAGCTTACGCTGATAGGAAAAACTTTCTGACCTTATCTCTAAGTTATAGTATTTATTGACTTTAAACCGATTAATAACCTTGCCCACTCTCAAAGCTATCTTATCTTGACCTTTTAAAGCTCTTGTCTCCCTTTGAGTCGCTTGAACAATCAAATCCAATTCCTTCTCTGTTGCTTCTAATAATGCCTCTCTTTATTGTTGATTTTTCTGAGCTATCAACGGATTTCGACAAGCAATTAATCTTTCGTCTGGATAATCTTCACTCTCGAATTCCACTAAGTTTACCTGCTCAAATAATCCTAATTGAATCACTTCTACTTCAGCCAGTTTCCGAATTTGAGGCTTAGTTAAACTGGTAATATAGTCTAATCCTTCTATCGGTTTTACTAATTCCTTGATTTTTGAGTTAGTTAAAATCCCTCTATCACTTACCCAGACGATATTCTCAATCCCCCAACCCTTTCTGACTTTCTCGATTTGTCTGGCTAAAGTAGCACTGTCTGAGGTATTTCCTTCAAAGACTTCTACCGCTATCGGACAACCCTTAGCTGAACATAGCAAACCAAAAACTATCTGAGTTTTCCCTTTCTTTTTATCTCGATTATCACCATATTTGACCAGTTCACAGCCATTTCCTTCTAGGTAGGTGGAAGTGACATCAGACAAGACTAATGTTCCTGATTCTAATTGTTTCAGTGCTAGTTGCTTCTCAAGTTTCTCTTGTTTTTCTAATAACCAATCTAGGGCGTTATATAATTCGTCTTCATCGGCTTTCTCTAAGTCTAATAATTGTCCTAAACTCTGGCTGCCAGTCTCGCCATTAAATCCTCTCGCTGTGGCTAATTTCGATTTAGGATTGATGATTCTTGCCACAATCATCGCCACCACTAAGTTTCTGATTCCAGGCGTTCGGCGATCTCAGCCGAGCCGAGGATTTTTCACTGATTATTCTATCTAAACCTAATTTTTTAATCGTCTCTAAAATAGCCATTACATGACCATGAGGAAGACTTCTAATCACTTCAAAATGAGCGGGAATGCCTTCAGTCATTGAAACTTTTGCCCCTTTGAGAGCCAGTTTCAAATTGTCGATAATATCATCGGGTAATTTTGAGAGGGCGTTCGGCGAGACTTCGGACGTTCGGCGAGACTTCGGCGTGAGCTTTTGTCGAACGCTCAGTCGAGCGGACGGTGAGATCAGCCGAACCGCCGAACCGCCGAACCGCCGAACCGCCGAACCGCCGCGTGAGCTTTTGTCGAACGCTCAGCGGAGCCGTTGGCAAGGGTTCTTTTTTTGACTCGATCTCCTTCTCGGTAAGAATCAGGTCGAAGAACGGCGGGGGGGGGAATTACGGTTAGGAACTTTTTCTATATACATGACTACCATTCTAGCAAATAGAGAGAATTTTGTCCATTAAGAAATGTTACAAATTACCTGGGTACATTAAGAAAAGTTAACGGGTGCATCCATTGATGGATAAGGGTTTTCGGCTCTTGTAGTAGATATGTATGGTGGAAGTTCAGGTATACAATTTTGCGCTATCAATTAACAACTACACGAGAGTTTAATGCAATAAAATCAGAAGATTTGTCTATGGTAAACTAGCGCCTAGTGATCCCGTAAAAACCGAAACAGTTTTTGACACCAAACAGGCTCGTTATCTTTTGCTTAATCTGGGTTTTAGGGACAGCATCAAGCGCATTTATGGCTGTATAATTCACGTTGATATTATCAATATACCTCTTGTAAAAATCAAAAATTGTTGTTAGGGTTAGGAGTCAGTAGCCAGTAGTCTCCGAGTCAGGAGAATTAAGAATGAATAATAATTAAAGAAATGGTATATTTACAGATTTTATGCCATTTAATCCTTATTTTTGCCGTTTTTGAACCATCAAAAATTAATTATGCAAGAGGTCTAATACTAAATCCGTTGAGTATAGGCTACTTATAGAGGAGAGGCAAAAGGCAACCCCCCCAACCCCCCACCCCCCCGATGTCGGGGGGATGGGGGGGGTAGGGGAAATAAATAATCAGTTTTTAATAACCGGATTTAGTATAATACCCCGTGTGCAACTATATTTTCAGTCTTGATTTACAAGGTTTTCAGAAATCAGCAGAGATAAAGTATCCTCTGGAATCCTGATTCTGTGGTTTTTAGTTGCACATCGCGTTATAATAATAAAATTTGGGTGCAGCACGACGGCACGGAAGCAGCGATCGCAGATAAATTGGTAGCTAGGGGAGTTCCCAAACAAGACATCGTTTTAGCTTACCATGGGTCTCCTGTGCGACAATATAGCGAGTTTGCCCTTGGCTAAAACCATTAATTGATGACCTTGCCCATACAAGTTTTACCCCAAGACGTAATCGACTTAATTGCCGCAGGAGAGGTAATCGACTCTTTAGGTGCTGTGGTGCGAGAATTAGTCGAAAATGCCATTGATGCAGGGGCAGATAGGATTACCATCGATATATCTCCCCAAAACTGGCGAATACAAGTATCGGATAACGGTAGGGGAATGTCTAGAGAAGATTTGCAACTGTGTAGCTATGCCCACAGTACCAGCAAAATCCGCCAACGGGACGATCTTTGGCAGATTACCAGTCTCGGATTCCGTGGCGAAGCTTTGCACAGTATCGCACAGGTGGCGCGTCTGCGGGTTGCCAGTCGCCATGACGATGATTTGGGTTGTTATTGTCTTTACAATCACCAAGGCGAGCCAGATAATTTAGAAACGATTCCTATAGCTATCGGCACTATCGTCACGGTAGAGAATCTCTTTGGTAACTTTCCCGTGCGTCGTCAAGCTTTACCGTCAATTAACAAACAATTAAAGGATATACAGACTTTAATTCATAATTTTGCTCTCTGTCATCCCCACATTACTTGGCAGGTTTTCCAAGATCATCAAGATTGGTTACGCATTAGTCCGGGTAAGGATGCCAGTCAAATATTACCGCAATTAGTTAAATCTCTGCATTTTAACGATTTAGCATCGCTAAACCTTGACTTAACGACTCCTGACGCAGAATCGGCTCAAATTGAATTAGTCATCGGTTTGCCCGATCGCATTTCTCGCCATCAGCCGGATTGGGTTAGAATTGCTGTTAATGGACGAATGGTGCGCTCATCGGAGTTAGAACAGGCAATATTTCAAGCTTTCGCCCGCACAGTTCCTAAGGATCGCTATCCCGTTTGTTTTCTCCATCTAGATCTTAACCCTCGTTCGATCGATTGGAATCGTCACCCAGCCAAAGCGGAAATATACCTGCATAACCTCATTTTTTGGCAAGAACAGATAATTGCAGCCATAGACAAGGCTTTAGGACTAAATCCCGAACATATACCCGAAAAAGCGCAAAATCAGCGCGTCAGTCAAATTCTCAAGGCTGCCGAAGAAAAAAGCACTTATATAATAGGGGAGAAATCCCCGAAAAATCGGCTGGAATTAAAGGCATTAGCCCAAATTCACCAAACTTATATAGTTGCCGAACATCCTAACGGATTATGGTTAGTGGAACAACATATTGCCCATGAGCGGGTTTTGTACGAACGTTTAGAGGATAACTGGGAAATCGTGCCGTTAGATACTCCGATCATCTTAAATCAGTTAACTACTCGACAAATCGAACAATTACAACGTTTAGGACTAGAAGTTGCTAGTTTTGGCGATCGCTCTTGGGCAATTCGTAGTATTCCTGTTCTCCTAAAAGAACGCAAGGATCGGGCTGATGCTTTACTAGAATTAAGTTTAGGGGGGGATTTACAAGCCGCTCAGGTTGCCACCGCTTGCCGGAGTGCGATCCGCAACGGTACAGCTTTGAGTTTAGAAGAAATGCAGAATTTACTCGATGATTGGCAAAATACCCGTAATCCCCGCACCTGTCCCCACGGAAGACCGATTTACTTATCCTTAGAAGAAACCTCGCTCGCTCGCTTCTTCCGTCGTCATTGGGTAATCGGCAAAAGTCACGGCATTTAATCAGTTATCAGTTATCAGTTATCAGTTATCAGATGTTAGTTTTCAGTTCACTGATTACTGTTTACTGTTCACTGTTCACTGAAAATTGGCAGATATGGCTAGGGAAAAACGAAAAGTGCTGCCTTTACCTAATTCACTTTCTACCTCGATTTGACTTTGGTGTAATTCCACTAAACGACGGGTAATCGCTAAACCAATACCACTACCCCCAGAATAACGGGAACGAGAACGATCGGCCCGCCAAAAGCGCTCGAAAATAAAGGGTAAATCCGCTGCTGCGATGCCGATTCCTGTATCGATAACGGCAATTTGTAGGTGGTTTTTGTCCCTTGTCACTTGCAGGGTAATTGCACCATTATCGGTGTAACGAATGGCATTACCGAGCAGATTAACTAAGATTTGTTCGAGGCGATCGGGATCGGCCATTACAGCTGGTAAATTGGGGGGACAATCTAACTGTAAATTCGGTCCATCTTCTAATAATTGATCGGCAAATTTTTCGATGAGAGAAGTTAACAAAGGTAATAAATTAACAGGTTGCAGTTTAATCGAGAGATAACCAGATTCCGCTCGCGATAGCTCCTGTAGATCGTGGGTTAAACGTTCTAACCTGCGGGTTTCTTTCACTAATTTCTGATAAAGTTCTGGATTAGGTTCGATCGCACCATCGGCTAATTCTTCTAAATATCCCCGCACCACAGTTAAAGGGGTGCGTAATTCGTGGGTAAGATCACCGATTAATTCCTGGCGCCGTTTTTCCACATCGGCTAAACTAATCGCCATCTGATTAAAACTGATGGCTAATTGATTTAATTCGGGGATTTCGCTTTCTGGAACTCGCGCCGATAAATCCCCTTCAGCAAAATTTTTAGTGATTTGTTTCATTTGTTTTACCGGTTTCATAATGCGTTGAGAAACCAAAAAACTCAGATAACCAGCCGTACTTCCTCCGGCAATGAATGACCAAACAGCACTACTATCCCAAGCTGTCTCAAAACCCCTAACCAAGAAAGTTCTCGCCGAGCGCACAGTAAAAAATCCCTGCCTTTCTAACTGTTCCAAACGCAAAACAAACATTCGCGGAGAGGATAATTTAGCAATGATAATAAAGCTACTCAATCCCACCACCATAACGAGGAGATGGGATAAAAATAATCTGGTTCCTAAGCTTAATTTTGGTGGCTGCATATTTGTTAAAAAACTCTATTTGTCGTCAATGTTATTGACAGTGTTTTTCATAAAGATGAAGTATAACAGGATTTGGTATCGACGACCGACTCCCCAAAACAAAAACTTTGTACCTCACCATTAAGATAACTGCTATATATTCGGCTACAGCATCTTGAATAAAGGACTCTATCGGGTTCTTGCTGTCTAACAATCTCCCGTCAAGCTATGCCGTGAGGGGAGAGTAAGCTAAGACGCATTTAAAGCGCTTATTCTTAAGATTAGCCGAATCTCCCCCAATCCCTTTACTGTTGCCTCTTGCAAGAGTGCCTCTTGCCTCGTCTCAACAAGCAATTTAAATGCGCGGGCAGCTTATCTCAAAACCTAACTTTTTGCCGCTCTATGCTATGGTATCAAGAGGCGCTACTCTGTTAGGAGATGATTTTGCTTGAGTCATCTGCTCAAAGTAGCGTCTGTTTTTTTAACCCTTACCCCCAAAAGAGAATCTTTTCTGTATGCTAGAGGCTAATAATCAGGGAGAGAATCAAATATTTCTCTATGAAGTTGTTTTTTCCGGTTCTTCTGGCTCTTTGCCTCAACGCTTCTCCCGGACAGTCCTGCGAGTACCTAAAAGCCGCATGAGTCAAGAAACACAGCGCCTCCTGCGCCAAGGTGCCAAGATTCTCAGTATAAGGCCTATTGACCCAGAAACTGTCTCGATCAAGCCTAGTTCACCCCCCCCACCCTGGTGGGTAGAGATCATCACCAGTCAGCCGAAATGTCTCTATTATTTCGGCCCTTTTGAGAGTTTTTCGGAAGCTTTATCCCATCAATCCGGTTATATCGAAGACCTACAATCGGAATCTGCTGTGGGAATTAACAGCGAAATTAAACAATGTCAGCCAGAGGTTTTAACTCAAGAAGATTTTTAATTTATGGTATCTAATTATACAGATTTTTAGCAATAGTTAGTTTCCTCTTTTTTTTGTTTAACAATGCCTTTACCTTCACAGAATTTACAGGGGACGGATTCATTCTCCGTCTCTAGATAGATTCTTCCTTTGCCTTGGCAGTGGGGACAGATAATTTGTTCTTCCCACCAATAATTCTCTAAAAAAGCCTCATCGGTAATATAGGTAAAATCTTCAAACATTGGCTTGTCCTCTTATCGTTGAGATAGCTTAATCTGGATTCATCTTTCCACCTGAGAAATTGAAAATCAGTTTTACCCCCATCGTAAAAAAGATCGGGTTCATTCTTCTTGAAACTTAAATTACTTCATATTTATTTATATTTATTAATATATAATGAATGATTGTTCACTATCAATAAAAAAATCGCCTGCCTGTTAGCTGCGCTGAGAAAATGGGCATAATAAGTAATGTAGTCGGCTGTACAGTCTTAACTGGTTCTATTCCATGTCATCAGCAAACGAGAAACCCCAGACCAAGCTGCCTTCCTTTGCCCAAAAGTTAGTGCAATCGGGTTATATCACTATCGGGCAACTACAAAAGGCAATGATCGAAAAGCAGAAAAGTCATCTACCTCTAATCGAAATTTTACCCCTGATTACCGGTCGTCCTTTACCCAAAGAAGCACTGGCATACTACCGACTCCAACAACTGTCAAAATTAAAAGCCAAGTATGGGGTAGAATATCTTGACCCTGAAAGTGAGACGATCGACTGGACAGAAATCGAGAATCTGTTTCGTCAAGTCCTCCCCTTTGAAATTTGCCGTCGTTATCAGATCCTGCCCCTACAAAAACAGAAATCCCCTCCCCATGTCCTTCACCTAGCCATGGTGGATCCCGCTAATCAGGAAATTCTCGATGATTTACGTCGTATCCTCCGGGATCAAGAATTGCAGTTTGAACGTCGTGTCATTGATCGGGCAGATTACCAGAAATTGGTCGAAATCTATCATTCTCGCCAAGAAGAAGCCCTATCTGGCCATTGTCTTCCCCAAGAACAAGATCTAGAGGCCATAGTTGACACAAGCGACATTTTTGAAGATGCCCAATCTCTCCCCCATCTCAACCCCGAGATTACCTGGGATGTTTTCGGGAGAATCGAGGCGATCGAGCAGCTATTACAGGCTCTCAATCGTGAATTACAGTCACTAAAGCGGGAAATTAACCTAAATTCGCCCAAAGCTTCCCCTGAGAGCGCAAGTCCGACTATTCTCGACCAGGAGTTGCCTGATTTGACTAATCCAGTCCTTCCTCCGCGAGACCAGTCATCGGACAAAGAAACGATCGTTGCCGATGATCCTGTTTATGAGGAGTTAACCGACCCCGGTGATTGGGAACAGTTAAAACAAGAAATAGACCCGAATCAAGGATCGATCGTCTCCTCGGATTTAGACGATCCTTTCTCTCTCGAAGTCAATACCTCTTTTCCTTCCGTCCCCGATCCTTGGTCCTAGTCAGGTAAAATGCTGGGGAAACAGAATTAAAATTTAACCTGGGCAATATTTGAGGACTAAAAAGTAATGACCACAGAATTAGAAACCAAAAAAGTTACTCCTACTCGCTGTTTAGTTGGCGCGGCAATTTCGGCAGCATTGGGGACAATTCTCTATTATCTCACGGCAGCGATCGGTCATTCTTTTTACTCAAAACCGATGGTTGCTCACAGTCCGATCGCCTTGAGAATTGGCAGTGCTGTCCGCACTTTAGTTTTTGGTTTAGCTTCTCTAGGAACCTTTATTTTTGCTTTTGTCACCATTGGTTTAATTCTTTTGGCTATCCAATTACTACTTAAACGCCCTCAACAAACATAAATTATGAATTATGAATTATGAATTATGAATTGGGACTAGGAGGTGGTAATTTTTTTCAGTTATCAGTTAACTGAACACTGATAACTGATAACTGATAACTGATAACTGATAACTGATTAACGGACCTTTTGAGCCATAAAATCTTCGATGAGTTGTTCTAAAGCGGCCGAGGAGGCGCGGGTAATCAGAAAACATCTAAACTCTTGGCCTTGACTGAGATATTGGGAATAGGCCGCCTGTAAAAAAGGTTTATAGCTGGGGTTTTTGCGAATATACACCTCAAAAAAGGCCAAAGATAGGGAATGGGCGTAACTATCGATCAGATAGGGTGCTGGCAGGGTAAGATCGGCTACGGATTCGATCGCTTCGTTAATTCCCGCGTCTAGTACCGAAAAATCGACGTGAGCTTGACCTTCAATCAGAGCTAAATATTTATTTTCGGTATTGAGCAGGGGAAAAGAGCGCACCTGTTCAAAAATAGCGGGAGTAGCGGGATCGTAGGTTCCTGCCGCTACAAAAGTGGGAATTTCGATCTTAGCTAGTCCTTTAGCCCCGAAAATACTCCAATTAAACGGATTAACCGTAAAAATCGCTTTTATTCTCGGATCGCGAAAGTTGTATTCTTCCCGGGGTAAATCCAAAGCACGACACTGCAGCAAGAGGGAGACATTGAGAAAAGCCAATCTTCTTTGGCAGTCCCGTTGTAAATTCTCGAAATTGATCGTCGCCCCACCCACGGCTAAGGCCGTATAACCGCCGAAGGAATGTCCACCAACTCCCACATTATCTACATCTAATTGCCCTTGAAATTCCCTAGCGTTGCGTCTTTGCAATTCATCGATCACAAAAGATATGTCCAATGGACGATTGACAAATTCGTTGGTATCAAAAACCTTCCGCGATAAACCGGCGAGCAGATTCTGCACCTGTAGGGTATCACTGCCGGGGTGTTGGGGCATGGCGACGAGATAACCGTAACTAGCCAAGTGTTCCGCTTGTCGGACAAAATCTTCAGGACGGGAAGCTAAACCATGGGAAAAGACGATAATGGGGGTTTTCTGGGTTAATTGCCCCTTGGGTTTGACAATGATTAGATAAAGTTCCCTCTGACGACGGCTATCGGTTAAATCCAGCCGCATCTGTTCCACTTGTTGGGGTCCTGGTTGTCGGGGGTCGGTCATGGCGGTAAAATTAATTTCACCGGCCTTTTTAGCTTCTTCTAAGGATAATTGCGCCACCTTTTCCGTAAATACTCTGGTGGCTTTCAGGACGATATCGATCGCCCGGGCTAATCTTTCCACTCTTGTCACATCAATCTGCATATTAGTGGGCAGATTACCCAGCAGGTTAAGAATAGTTACCCCTCCCGGTTCAAAGGCTGATTTAACTAGGGCAGAACGCAGGGCAAATTTACCATTAATACCCCCTTGAATGGTGATCAGTTCCCCTAAAAGGGTTAGTATATCTTCCCCCATTGTGGTGTTAAAAAAGCGCGAGATCAGGACGGGATTAACTTCTTTACTTGTGGTTAAAGCTTGGCGAAATTCTTTTTGTTGTTCGGCGGTTGTATTACCTAAATATTGTCTTAGATTAGCGTCAATTCTGCCAGTCTTGGCAAAGTTTTCTAGGGAACTAATTTCTAGGGTTCGACTAAAGGGCGCTAAGATAAAAGTGATTCTCTCGGCCGAGAGGACAGGAAAGCTAGTCAGTATTGTTCCCAAGCAACCCAGAGCGATCAAGCGACCGATTTTAGCTAATTGCAACAAGTTTTTCTGCTCCTTTTCTTCCTGCGTTCCTATTCCTTCTAGATTATAACAGTAACCTGGCAGTTTTTAACGGTTTTCCTGCTTGATTATCAACAAAAATTATCGATTTACCACAGTCGATAATCTTGACCAAGAATAAGTACCTAGGCAAAATTAATTACACATATCTCACTACCTCTTGCATGAGTGCCTATCCTAACCAAGAAATTAATTTTCCACGACTACTTAATAGGCAACAAGTCTGGAAAATAGACCTCTTGCCGATTTCAAGCTACTTAATACCAGCGCTAGTCAATGATAACCGATCACTGGTCGTTATTTCAGGGTAAAAATGCCAAAGTTGCCACCACTTTCACCCCAAATTCTTCCTCAAAAACAGGTTTTTTATAGTCTAAACTCCACAATTCTAAAGCACAATCATCTTCAGCATTATTGGGAAAAAGATGCAGATGTAGTGTCCTATATTCGGGATCGTACTTACATTCAATCTTTTTAATCGCTCCTATTTGTCGCCGATCTAAAGCCACAGCCAAGCGCAGTATAGCACTTAAATGTCTGACCATATACTGATAGTATTCCGTTAATTTTATAAAATCATCATGCCTTTTCTTCGGTTTACTTTTGCGGTGATAACGAGCGATATTAGCGATCACTTCTAACTCTATTTCCGTATAGCCCAACAGTTCACCATTGCGAATTAAATAATAGGAATGTTTATGATGGGCAGCATGACTAACATATAAACCACTATTATGTAAAATTGCCGCCGCCCATAATAGATCTTTAGCCTCCTGATTCCAAGAATGTAATTGTCCTTGCGTTTGCTCGAACAAAGACAGGGAAAATGTCGCTATCCTCTCGGCCGATTCTAAATTAACTTGATACTTTTTCGCTATTTTCAAGACACTGCGCTGACGGATTTCACTCTGATAAAGTAACCGATTATCAATTAACCCGTGCGTCAGCATCCAATCGACGATCACCCCTTCTCGCAGGGCCCTTTCACAGAGAACTAACTTATCAACATCTAACATGGTCATCGCTTCCAAAAGCACGATCGAACCAGCTAGAATTATCTCGGCCCGTTTATCGGACATCCCCAGAATTGCCAGCCTTTGATGGTAGTCCAAAACGGCGAAACGTTTGACTAATTCTTTGACATCTTTGCGGGTTAATTGATAACCATTTAAAGGATTAGGAATTTCCCCCAATTTCTCGAAAGCATGGATAGTCATCAAAGTTTCGATCGTCCCAGAAGTTCCCACTAAACGCGGCACTTCTCCCACCTGTAAATGATGTTTAATTTCCTCTACTGCCCGCTCTAACATTCCGCGGGTGTATGCCCTTAAATAGGCTAATTCTGTGGGACTAATGGGATCGGTGGTGATCAAATCTTGCGTCAAACGCACCGCGCCGATTTTGGTACTACCAAGAAAGCGAATTTCTTGACTATCAGCTAAGATTAATTCCGTGGAACCACCACCGATATCGATAATAATATGGGCTTGATTTTGGAAATCCATCCCCGAGACGACACCGAGATAAATCCGGCGCGCTTCCTCCTGTCCAGAGATGAGATTTACGGAAATACCGACTTCTTTCTCGATTAAAGCCAAAAATTCGTCGCCATTGGCCGCTTCCCGGGTGGCGCTGGTGGCAACGGCGATAATCTGATCCGCATGGAGACTAATGGCTAGATCGTGACAGCGTTTTAAAGCGGCGATCGCTCTTTCCATGGCCGCTAGGGTTAATTTACCGGTTTTCCGATCTCGATCGCCCAGACGGACTGTATCCTTTTCTCGGGCAATAATCGTAAAAGCGGGTAAAGACGGTTCAATTTTCACTACTACCATGTGAACCGAATTCGTACCAATATCGATCGCCGCTAGGATTTGGGCATCGGAGGCTTTTCTAAGGGGCGCTAGTCCCCGATTGGGTGTAACTTGATTAGAAATATTCACCATCGCTTATCAGTGATCAGTTAAGCTGTTCGTAATTTAAATTGCTTGTTGAGACGAGGCAACAGGCACTCTTGCAAAAGGCAACAGTAAAGGGATTGAGGGAGATTCGGCTAATCTAAGAATAAGCGGTTTAAATACGTCTTAGCTTACCAGTCGGGGCATAGGGGTTAGGACTGGTCTTATTATCCCTCTAATTGCCCGCCTCGGCCCCGCAATTTTAGCTTGATCTAGCATTTATCTGAATAATGAGGTACAAAGTTTTCCCTTTGGGGGGTCATTCGTCCTTTATCGATGCCCGCTCCGATTATACTTCATCTTTATGAGAAACTTCCTAATTAAGAAAAATAAACTGTAGTGAAATATACTGTTTTTCCATGTTCTAATGGGGATAGATAGGGGGAAAAAAATCATGTCGAAATCACTCTTTACCGATGCCAGCAGTCGCCTAGAACGGGCCCTTAAGTATGTCTCCATTTCCGATGATGCGATCGAGCGGTTAAAATATCCCAAAGCTAGTCTCAGCGTCTCCATACCCGTCCGTATGGACAACGGCACTTTAAGAATCTTCCAAGGCTACCGCGTCCGCTACGATGACACCCGCGGCCCTGGCAAGGGAGGTGTGCGCTATCATCCCAACGTCAGCATTGATGAGGTACAGTCCCTAGCCTTTTGGATGACCTTTAAATGCGCCCTGCTGGATTTGCCCTTTGGTGGGGCTAAGGGCGGTATTACCCTCAATCCGAAAGAATTGTCAAAAGCCGAGTTAGAACGCCTTAGCCGGGGCTATATCGAGGGTATAGCCGACTTTATCGGTCCGGATGTGGATATTCTTGCCCCCGATGTCTATACCAACGAGATGATCATGGGTTGGATGATGGACCAGTACAGCATTATTCAGCGTAAAATTAGTCCGGCGGTGGTGACGGGGAAACCTTTAACCATGGGAGGCAGTCGTGGTCGCGATACGGCGACGGGAACGGGTGCTTTTCATGTTATTCATTCTCTTTTGCCGAAATTAGACAAAAAACCGGCTAATACTACCGTGGCCGTCCAAGGGTTCGGTAACGCCGGGGCCGTAGTGGCAGACCTCCTCGCCAAAGCCGGTTATCAGGTGGTGGCGGTAAGTGATTCCCAGGGCGGCATTTATCGGGAAAAAGGGCTAGATATTGCCAGCATTCGTGAGTATAAACAGGAACATCGCGGCATTACTGCTATTTACTGTGAGGGTACCGTGTGTAATATCGTAGAACACGAGGCGATTACTAATGAACAATTATTAGCCCTAGATGTGGATGTTTTGATTCCGGCTGCCCTCGAAAACCAAATTACCGCCGAAAATGCCGATCGCGTGCGGGCGAAATATATCTTTGAAGTGGCCAATGGTCCAACTACCTCAGAAGCCGATCGCATTTTAGACTCAAAAGGGATTCTGGTTTTCCCCGATATTCTGGTTAACGCCGGTGGGGTAACGGTGAGTTATTTTGAATGGGTGCAAAATCGCAGCGGTCTTTATTGGCAATTAAACGAGATAAATGAGCGCTTAAAAGAAAGAATGGTGACAGAAGCCGAAAAAGTCTGGTCTTTCGCCCAGGAGTTCGATACGTCTCTGCGTAACGCCGCCTACGCCCAGGCCATTACTCGTCTCGGTGAAGCCCTAGATGCGAAGGGAACCCGCGATTATTACGTCAATGGGAAGAGTTATTCCTGAAGTCGATTCGGGAATCACTCTCCCAAAAAACTCCCTTTTGTTACAGGAAAAACACGGGATTACCAATATCAAAACTGCGGTGATCTGGTACAAACCAGTACCAATTGCACCCGTTAGTTTGGGTCTAGGTTTTAAAAATCCCACCAAAGAAGATTGATATCTGAAATCGGCAACGTCATCTATTCTCCGTAGGATTCAGCAGTAATTTTACCCCGAAAAACGATGTAATTATAAACCGTATAGGCCAGTAAAATTGGGATTAAAAACCCCACAAAAGTCAGCATAAACACCAAAGAACTAGGGGCGGCTGCCGCTTGATAAATTGTCACGGACGGGGGAATAATATCGGGAAAAATCAACAATCCCAAACCGATAAAAGAGAGCATAAACAGCAATACTGTCCAGACCATCGGGGTGTTTTCTTCCTTTAGTTGCAAACTCCGCAGTAACAAACCCAGTAACACCACAGCTAAAATCGGGATGAGGATAAAAATGTAAATTAGTCGAGGGTCAAATAAACGCTGACGGATATGGTCAGAAAGCAGCGGCGTACTGATGGTGATAAAGATAGCACCGATAAAAGTGGTAATAGCGGCAATTTTTGCCGTTTTATAGTGAACTTCCTGTAAATTACCTGTAGTTTTCAGAATTAGGTAAGTGGAACCCACTAAAACATAAGCTTGGATTAAAGTTAGAGACACTAGAATCGATCGCCATGTTAACCAATCAAAGGGGCCGCCGGCAAAATGACCCAATTCATCCACTTTAATGCCCTCAAAAACCGCACCGAGGGCGAATCCTTGCCCCAAAGCGGCCAAAAAACTGCCGAGTCCGAAGGCATAATTCCAGAACAACTTGCGACGAGAATGTTCACGAAACTCGAAGGAAACAGCCCGAAATAACAGCCCCACCACCATAATCACTGCTGGTAGGTATAAAGCGTTTAAAATTGTCCCGTAAGCTAGGGGAAACGCCCCAAACAGGGAACCACCCATCAAGACAATCCAAGTTTCGTTAGCATCCCAAACATTGCCCAAACTGGTCATTAAAATACTGCGACGCTTCTCGGAGGAGGAAGTCAGGGAAAGAATTCCCACCCCCAAGTCAAAACCATCGAGGAGGACGTAGAGAAACAGGAATAAACCCAGAATAAAAAACCAAATTTGTGGCAAAAAATACTGTAACGGTTCCATAGTTCCTCCTATTGTTGCGCTTCTAGGGAACGAGGATTTAGTTCTGGTGAGGTCACTTTTTCCTGTTGAGTCCCCGGCAGTGGTAAGTTAAGATTGGGTCCCTGACGGATAATAAGACTACCGAAATAGAGAGCAGAAACCAAGAAAACGACATAAATCGCCGTAATTCCGATTAAAGAGGTTAAAATCTCGCCTGCGGGCAGTTTAGAAGCAGCATCCACTGTCCGGATTTGATTGTAAACCGTCCAGGGTTGACGACCGACACAACGGACAATCCAACCGGTTTCAACCGCAAGATAACCCAGAGGGGCCGCAAAAACCCAAGCGCGCAGTAACCATTTTTGACTGTCGATTTTTTCGTTACTCAGTTGACCGCGCAGCCATTGCCCGACAGTTACAGTCATTAAAGAAGCAAGAAAAAGACCGATAGCGACCATAATCCGGAAGGAATAATAGATTAGCCCCACCATGTGCGGTCTGTCTTCGTATTTCCACGTTTTTAAGCCGAGAACAGGTTCCGATAACTTGGGTTTTAACTCCAAAAGATAACCCAAAGCATTAGGAATCTTCACTTCCCAGCTATTTGTCTCCGCTTTATCCTTGGGTAAAGCGACCAAACTCCAAGCAGCAGTTTCTCCCGCAGGAATGGTTTCCCATTGCGCTTCCATGGCGGCTAATTTAGCCGGTTGATAGTGATACACTTGTTCGGCACTAAGATGACCGACAAAAATTTGCAAGGGGGCGATAACAATCGCTAGAGTAAGAACAATTTTGAGAGAACGACTAAAAAAGCTAATGTGACGTTTATTGAGCAAATACCAAGCACTAATACCACCAATGACGAAAAGAGAAGTTTCCAGAGTAGCGAAAAACATATGCAGGAAACTATTAACCATGAAGGGATTGAGAATCGCTTGTAGGTAATCCTGAACGATAAATTTACCATCCACGAAGATGCCGCCGGCGGGGGTTTGCAGCCAAGAATTAGCGGTTAAAATCCAGAAAGTGGAAAGATTAGCCCCGAAAGCGACGAGAATTGTCGCTAGGAAGTGAATTAAAGGGGGAACTCGTCCCCAACCAAACAGCATAATTCCTAGAAAACTAGCCTCTAGCATAAAGGCCATGGTTCCCTCGAAACCGAGGATAGTTCCGAAAAAGTCCCCCACTGCTTCCGAAAAAGGCGCCCAATTCATGCCAAACTGGAAGGCCATGGGTAAACCAGAAGCAACTCCAATGCCGAAATTGAGAATGTAGAGTTTTGACCAGAAGCGAGCGTGATGATAGTAGTCAGGATTGCGGGTTTTTAGCCATAATCCTTCGACAATGACTAGATAAATGCCCATACCAGTGGTTAACACCGGCCAAAGCATGTGGAAAATAGCGGTGATGGCGAATTGTATCCGCGACAAAGCAACGGGATTGGCAAGTAAATCCATGATTATAATCTTTAAACGATCGTGAAAATATGATAAGCACCTATAATACTTAGCCAGTAATACCCTGAAAAGGCAAGGGTAAATAGGGATTATATAGATTGTTTTTAGATTTATGCGATCGCTTTGGTGTTAGTCAATGACTTAGTTAGTATTCTTGTATTATATTGGGAGGAAAACTCAGAAAAATTGCTAGAATATTAGCCTGATTAATTAATTTTCCCCTCGATCGACTATGACTTTCTCCTCAGCCGCAGACTTTCAAGATGAATTTGATGTCATCGTCGTCGGGGCGGGCCATTCCGGCTGTGAAGCGGCCCTAGCTTGCGCCCGTCTCGGTTGTCGTACCCTTCTCCTCACCCTTAATCTCGATAAAATCGCTTGGCAACCCTGTAACCCCGCCGTCGGTGGTCCGGCTAAATCCCAATTAACCCACGAAGTGGACGCTTTAGGCGGCGAAATTGGCAAAATGGCCGACCGCACCTATCTGCAAAAACGGGTTCTTAATGCCTCTCGCGGACCGGCAGTCTGGGCCCTACGCGCCCAAACCGATAAACGGGAATACGCGGCGGTGATGAAAGGTATCGTCGAAACCCAAGCCAATCTGGTTATTCGGGAAGGCATGGCCACAGACCTGATTTTAGGGGCAAATGAGCAAGTTTTAGGGGTAGAAACCTATTTCGGCACTTGTTTCGCCGCTAAAGCCGTCATTTTAACCACTGGCACTTTTTTAGGCGGCAAAATCTGGATTGGCGGCAAGTCTATGGCAGCTGGACGGGCGGGGGAATTTGCGGCGGTGGGTTTAACAGAAACCCTAAATCGTCTCGGATTCGAGACCGGTCGCCTAAAAACTGGCACTCCTGCCCGTGTGGATAAGCGTTCGGTGGATTACTCCCGTATGGAACCGCAACCGCCCGATGACGAGGTACGTTGGTTTAGTTTTGATCCCGATGTCTGGATCGAACGGGAACAAATGAACTGTCACCTCACCCGCACCACGGCGGCAACTCATCAATTAATCAGAGATAATTTACATTTATCCCCCATTTATGGCGGTTTTATTGACTCCAAAGGGCCGCGTTATTGTCCTAGTATTGAGGATAAAATCGTCCGTTTTGCCGATAAAGAAAGTCATCAAATTTTTATTGAACCGGAAGGGCGCGATATTCCCGAACTTTATATCCAAGGCTTTTCGACGGGACTGCCGGAAAATGTTCAATTAGCAATGCTGCGGACTTTACCCGGTTTAGAAAACTGTGTGATGTTGCGGGCTGCCTATGCAGTGGAATACGATTATTTACCGGCAACTCAGTGTTATCCAACCCTGATGACGAAGAAGATTGAGGGGTTATTTTGTGCGGGACAAATTAACGGGACAACCGGTTATGAAGAAGCGGCAGCCCAGGGACTGGTGGCGGGGATTAATGCGGCGCGGTTTGCTTTAGGAAAAGAGTTAATTGTTTTTACCCGGGAGGAAAGTTATCTAGGAACTTTGGTCGATGATTTGTGTACCAAGGATCTGCGGGAACCCTATCGAATGTTAACCAGTCGTTCCGAATATCGCTTAGTATTGCGATCGGATAATGCCGATCAAAGATTAACACCTTTAGGACGAGAAATTGGTTTAATTGATGACCGGCGTTGGCAATTATTCCAGAGCAAACAAGCTAATATTATCGCTGAAAAAGAACGCCTACACGAAACGAGAATTAAAGAACGGGATCAGGTGGCAATTGCCATCGTTAAGGATACGGAACAAAAAATTAAAGGTTCTCTCTCTTTAGCTGATTTACTGCGTCGTCCTAGCTTCCATTATCTCGATCTCGATCGCTATGGTTTAGGTAATCCCGATTTAAATTTAGCCGAAAGAGAAGGGGTAGAAATTGAGATTAAATATTCCGGTTATTTGAAGCGACAACAAAATCAAATCGACCAAATTAGTCGCCACAGTAACCGTCATTTATCCCCCGATATTGACTACATGAAAATCGAAACTTTGTCAATGGAATCGCGGGAAAAATTAACAAAAATTAAACCCGCCACCATCGGCCAAGCCTCGCGAATTGGCGGAGTCAATCCCGCCGATATTAACGCTTTATTAGTGTATCTAGAAATGCGGCAGATGTCGGCAGTTAAAAGTTAGGAAATAATCTTGATTATCAGCGATCAAGATGGGTGCATCTCCTTGACTTTCTCCCATTGATTATTATCAAGATTCTGGCGACATAGTTGTAAAAGCTGACCAGCTTTCCACGCTGAGGGTTGCAATTTCTTTTATTGTGGTGGCCAGAGCCATTCTCGTCAACCTAAAAAGATTTAATTGTGTTCAAAGATTCGGTAACGTGAGCTTTAAAATCTAACATAGAATCAAAAATATGTCTGACGATTCCCTCTTTATCAATGATATAGGTAACTCGTCCAGGGAGAACGAATAAGGTAGAGGGAACACCGAATAATTTCCGGACTCGGTTATCGGTATCACTTAAAAGGGTGAAGGGAAGATTATATTTTTGGGCAAATTGTTGATGAGATTGGGGACTATCGCCACTAATACCAATAACTTCCGCACCCGCATCGGTAAACACTTCGTAACTATCGCGGAAAGCGCAGGATTCTGCGGTACAACCCGGAGTATCATCTTTGGGATAGAAATAAATTACCAGGGATTTTTTACCGATTAAATCGCCGATATTAACCGTTGCCCCTGTTTGGGAAGGGAGAGAAAAATTGGGAACTCGATCGCCTACTTTTATAGCTGCCATAAGATTAATTAATTGATAGATAATCGTGGATAGGGTGGTACTTTACATTCTAACCTTTTTTGGCCTTTTGTTTAGCCCGTTTAGCGGCAGCTTTGGCCGCTTTTTCTGCTTCAATGCGTTTTTGTTCGGCTTTTTGTTTTTCTTCGTCTAGTTTTTCTAGATAATAGTGATAATCTCCCGCGTAGGCAATTAATTCGCCATCCCGAATCTCGACAATTTTGTTAGCTACCTGGGAGATAAAATAACGATCATGAGAAACAATTAAAACCGTGCCTTCATAAACTTTTAAAGCCGATTCTAACATTTCCTTGGCGGGAATATCGAGGTGATTAGTGGGTTCATCGAGAATTAATAAGTTAGCGGGAGCAAGTAACATTTTAGCTAAAGCAAGACGCGCTTTTTCGCCACCACTCAAGGATTCTACTTTTTTTAATACCGTTTCCCCACTGAATAAAAATCGCCCTAAAAGACTACGAACTTCCACATCTTTCCAATCGGGAACTTCATCATGAATGGTATCTAAAACAGTTTTAGTTAGGTCTAAAGCTTCCGCTTGGTTCTGCTCAAAATAACTAGGAATAACGTTATGTTTACCGATTTCGATCGAGCCTTCTGTGGGAGTTTCTAAGCCAACAATTAAACGTAAAAGCGTGGATTTTCCCGCACCATTGGGTCCTAAAAACGCCACTCGATCGCCCCTTTCTATTTCCAGATTTGCTCCCAAAAAGAGAATTTTATCATCGTAGATGTGAACAAGATTTTTAACAGTTACCACTTCTCGACCACTACGCACTGCTGGAGGAAACTGGAATTTTAAGGTACGCACATCGGCGATTGGTGCTTCAATTTTTTCTACCTTTTCTAATTGTTTTTCCCTGCTTTTTGCTTGGGTGCTGCGGGTGGCACTGGCCCGGAATCGATCCACGAAAGCTTGCTGTTTTTCTAGTTCTTTTTGTTGACGTTCGTAGGCACTTAACTGAGCGGATTGTTGTTCGTATTTTTGCTCTAGGTATGAGGAATAATTACCTAAATAAGTGGTAGAAACTCCCCTTTCAGTTTCGACAATTTTGGTACAGAGACGATCAAGAAATTCCCGGTCGTGGGAAACTATGACCATGGGAGTGGTTAAATCCTTGAGGAATTTTTCTAACCATTCAATGGTTTCTAAGTCTAAATGGTTAGTCGGTTCATCGAGGAGTAAAATATCGGGAGTTTGCAGGAGAATTTTGCCTAAACTCATCCGCATTTGCCAACCACCACTAAAGGAACTTACCAAGCGATCGCCGTCATCAATAGTAAAGCCCATTTCCGGTAAAATTTTCTCGATGCGCGCTTCTAATCCGTAACCATCTAACCCTTCAAATTGTCTTTGTAGGCGATCCAATTGATGAATTAAGCGATCTAATTCTTCGGGATCAGCTTTTTCCATGTGCTGGGGAATTTCTATTAGTTGATGGTGGACTTGATTCGCTTCTTGAAACACCGTCCAAAATTCCTCGCGTACCGTCCGACGGGGATCCACTTCAAATTCTTGGGTAAGATAGCCGATATGCAGACTGGTAGGACGGATGATCTCCCCAGCCGTAGGTTCCACTTGCCCCATAATAATTTTCAGCTGGGTGGATTTTCCCGCCCCATTAACTCCCACCAAGCCGATGCGATCGCCAGTTTTTACTTCCCAAGTGACATCTTTTAACACTTCTCCCGTCGGGTAAATCTTACTAATTCTCTCTAGTCGTAGCATCGCTGATTTTTCTCCAGTCCTAGGCCGGTGAGGCAGTCCGCCTTTATTGTAACATTTAGTTAAGCTTTATCTCGTCCCTGTCAAGTTTTCGGGGAAATATCTCGAAGCAATCAGGAGCAGAAATCGGAACTCCGCCATCTAAAATAAAGTCAAACACTCAGAAAAACCATGACTTACGCTGGGGAAATTCAACTAAAAACCCAAAACCCTAAAACCCCAATACCCCGCAATCCCTTGATGTTGTTTATGTTAAAAGAGAATGCTTTTGTGGAGTAGAGCCTGAAACATTTATTGAGAAATATTAAAGATTAATTACTATGACCAACTCTTAGGGTTAGAGAAAGATAAACTTGAGACTCTTAAGTCAAATTTATTGACTCAAAATCAGTTGTACTTAATTTAAATGAAATAGCCCTACCCCACTCCCCACTGATTACTGTTCAGTGTTTACTGATAACTGAAAAATCACCCTTCTCTTGTCTCTTAATCAAATTCTGCTTTTAAATCCCGACGCATTAATTCATCCACGGCAACTTGGGGAGAAATTTCCCCGCGCAAAAGACGATCAACTTGGCAGGTAATCGGTACATATAAAAATTTTTTTTGGGCAATTCTCATCAAAACTTCTGTGGTGTTTATTCCTTCGGCAGTTCCCTCTAACTTAGCTAAAATCTCAGGCAAAGATAAACCTAAAGCTAATTGATAACCCACTTGATAATTGCGAGATAAAGGACTATTACAGGTGGCTAATAAATCCCCTAAACCAGATAAACCAAAGAAAGTTTCTTGACAACCTCCTAGACAAGTTCCCACCCGAACTATTTCCGGTAAAGCGCGAGTTAACAGGGCAGATTTGGCATTAGTACCCAACTGTAAACCATCACAAACTCCAGAAGCGATCGCCATGACATTTTTGAGAGTGCCACCTAACTCAGTCCCCAAGGGATCGCTATTAAGATAAACCCGAAAAGATTCCCCAGATAATAATTTTTGTAACAATATTGCTGCTTTTTGAGTATAACTTGCTACCACCGTCGCCGCAGGTAAACCTTGATTAATTTCTTTAGCTAAATTGGGACCGGAAAGAACCACAAGAGAATTATCAGGAAACGCTTGATTCCACAGATGAAAAGGGGTACGAGTGGTGATTGGGTCTAAACCTTTAGTAGCGGTGACGATAATTGTGCAAGAATTTAATTGTAATTGCTGTAATTTTTCGATTGTTGGGGCAACTCCTTTAATCGAAACTGCTGAAATAATTACCTCAGTATCTGCTATAACATTCCCTAAATCTTCCCCGCTATGACGCGACCAAACCCGAACGGCTAAGTGATTACGTCTAGCCAAATTAGCGAGAGTTTGCCCCCAAATTCCCCCACCTATAACCGTAATTTTCTTGGCATTTTCTAACAACTTTTCTTCTCCTCCTTATTAGTGATCCGTTATCAGTTACCAGTTAGAAAAAGGGGGGGTTAACAAGCAATTCTTGCTCGATCGCCCTCCTGATTCGATTTTAAGGTTATGACTCGTGAACCCCTCTCAACGGAAGCAAGAGTGCTGACTGCTGCAAGGATCGGTTGCCGTTCTATAGTATTTCTGTTCATCGAAAAAAATGGGTTTGAAACCCCGTCCTAGAAGGACGGCTTTACTTTGTTTTCCCTTGCGGGAAGCTGGTTTTTGAAAATCCCGATAAGGGCAAGAACCAGCAAACTTGTCTAAGTCCCTTCCCGCAACACAGCTAAGATGCCTTGTCTGACAACGCCTTACCAATAAGGCTTAGAGATAGTCCGAACGAGGGAAGTATTCGGAAGTCTGTTCCAAGCTGTGTCTCTTGCGGTAGTCGCTACTTGCGTCGCCTAGATTGGTGCGGGGCAAGCCCCGCACCTTTAGGACGGGGTTAGTGACTGCTAAATCTCAGGGGGAGATGCCTTCTATTTTACCCTGCAACTCAGCAATAGGGTTTATTTAACGCAGTCAATGCCTGCAAGAATCGCTGCAAAAATTTCTAAACCGATAACCAGCGACGGAGACCCAAGATGGCTCCGATTGCAGCTTAATGTTCATTTACGAATAGTCTCTCAGGGCAGGGAGGATGTCAACAGGGCAATCGCTTTCATAAGTAGGGCTTATCTCTATGATAATGAGAAATAGGGTTAAAATTCCTTAAAACCCCTTTACATAACTATAAAAAGACGATAGTATTAACTCATGTCAAACAAAGAACCTTGACAACTAAATACATACAGAAATTATCCAACCATGACCACCACTCTACAACAGCGCGAGAGCGCTTCCCTGT
>NZ_JAPZSO010000250.1:0-24602 GCF_027531715.1 Microcystis sp. LE19-8.1F
TTGAGTCGATGGATATTTTTTCGGAACTTGCCCTTTCTTTGATACGCCTCAAACCCCAGAAAAACCCTTATTTCTCCAAAGGGTTAACGGCTATGAGCCTTATCAAGCAAGCTCTTTAACCTTTCTGTCACCCCTTGAGGATCCATCGCCAAAGAAACGGAAGCCATGCTGACTAAATGGGCGACGGGAGTGGCAAAAAAAGGAGTGAGATAAAAAGGGAGCCAATCGTAGGCAAAATTAACAATTAAATCGTACTCATTTTGTACCTGTTGGGCGTAGTGCCACATATTGGCCAAAACGGCATTTTCGGGCATTAAAATCGGGGCTTCCCGGTCTTGACTTTGAGCGGAAATCTGGGCATTTCCCGCTATAGTGATCAAGGGTATATCCTGCAATCGCGAGGCTTCTGGAGCCACTACCCGCACCGCATACCCTTGCTTAGTCAGAGTGCGAGCGAGATTATAAAGAGTTAATTCTACGCCACCGCCGCCCCCCGAACCCAAAAATCCCACGGGGGTGGAGAGAAATAACAGTTTTCGACTCAATTTTGCACCTCAGTGGGTGTGGTTTCAGTGAAGGAAGTATCCTGTACGTCATCATCATCTTCTGGTTCACCAGTGGTTTCCAGGGGAGCCATCTCTAAACGGGGCGGTAATTGCAGATTTAACTGTTTAATTGCCCAGCGTGCTGTTTCTTGCACTTCCTCATCGGAATCATCGAGGGCAAGACAAATTAATTGACTGATCTGAGTCATGATCTCGTAGAGTCTGGTTAAATCGCGAATGGCATTTTTCCGCACCTGCGGATTTTTATCTTGGAGAGAGATAGCCAAAGCTTGGTTCATCGGTCGCAGGGAGCGGGTACAGATTTGAGAGAGGGCTTCTAGGGTTAAGCTGCGTTCGACGGAATCCCCATCCACCATACTATCGACTAAAGGCTGCATTGCCCTAGAATCGGACATCTGTGCCAGCTTCCAAACCGCCCGTCTCCGGTTACGGGGATCGTTATCGCGAAGATTTTCAATTAAACGCAGGATTAAGTCTACGTTCGGGATCTGGGAGGTAGCTTGTACGGGCAAAGAAGTATTGAAATCGTATTCCCCATTGCCATTAATGTCACTGCTGGTCTTGGTGTTCGCATCGAAGGAATTACCATTGCGCCCAAAAAAGTTGTAGAGTGGGTTTTTGGGATTGATGTAAGTTGTCTTTTGGCGACGTTTTGAGGCTTTGCTTTTGGGACGACGGTATTGAAGGAGAAGCGATAGTAAAGCCCCCAATAAAGAGATTGATAACAGGGCCGAGCCAGCGAAATATGTCATTTTTTCTGGCTCAACCAAGATTTCCAGGGAGACCACTCCAGGAATAAGGGGAATAGAAGTAGAAGGTTCCTTTTTGGAGGCAGCTTCGGCATCCTTGCCCGTGGAGGTTTTATCTAAAAACTTCTCCATATCAGTGATCGCATTTTCAGCTGCGGTATCGCTCGGGCGTTGTGCCAGCGCTTGTTCAAATTTTTCCAAGGCTAGTTGGTATTTTCCTTGGGCTGCGGCTTCGTAACCAGCTTGCATCAACTGATAGTAATTATCGACAGTCTGGGTTTGCTCTAACTTGGGCGGAGTTTGAGCGTTAGCCGTGGGTAAAGCCTGGAAATGATAGCCCCAACTGCTCACACTGATAGCTAACAAAAATAGAAAATTGGGTTTGATCATAGAATTAAATTAATTAATGTAACCGTTTGGGGGGGGGGTAAAAGTATAATAGCCTAAAAGCCTTGGATGAGAAGCAGTGAACACCAGAGATAGGTCATAGACCATGATGATTGGGAAAAGACCCTCTTGAGCGTGGGACGGGTAGTAGGGAGCCTAGTATCGAGGATAGGGTCTACTGTTTAGCACTTAGTAGGGATTATCTCTGAAAAACTGGCTTAATTAAGCTTGCACAGGAGTTCTGCGCCACGTTCGACCTTGAATAGTCCTGTGGAATTGCCAATTAGCTACGGTTTCTGGATAATCGCCCCGATAGTGACCGCCTCGGCTTTCTGCTCGTAATAAGGCACTTTCCAGAATTAAGTCGGCGATGTCTAAAAGATTTAATGTCTCGATCGCTATTCTTATTTCTAACCGCACCGAGGGACACAAAAATAATTGTCCTTTGTCGGGAAGAAGATTCTGGAGAAATTGGCCCATCTTTAAGGAATGTAACTGTTGTTTCCACTGTTGCACCCGTAGGATAGCAGTTTCTAACTCATTTTGACATCGGCAAATTCCCGCATTTTCCCACATTAAAATCGGTAATTCTCTCCGTACTTTTTGCCAGTCTTCCTGTTCTTCCTGCCAGTTTTCCCCAATTTCTAAGGGTTTTTCTGGTCTTTCCCCACGAAAGTTTTCTGGCTCTAGACCTATTTCAGCTAAATTTGCCGCAAAGACAATACATTCCAAGAGAGAATTACTGGCTAAACGATTGGCACCGTGGACACCTGTACTAGCTGATTCGCCGATCGCATACAAACCGGGTAGAGAAGTGCGGGCGTTTAAATCTGTGGCTACTCCTCCCATCCAATAGTGAGCGGCGGGGGCGACGGGAATCACATCCTCAAACACATTAATGCCCCATTTTTAACAGATGCGGATAATATTGGGGAAACGATAACGCAGACGATCCGGTTCGATTGGTCTTAGATCTAGATATACTTTGGCATGGGCGGGATCGTCGGAGGTTTTGTGCAAATGGCTAAAAATCGCCCGACTCACCACATCCCGGGGAGCCAATTCTCCAGCAGCATGGTAATCGAAGGCAAAACGCCGCCCCTGGGCATCAATTAAATGCGCCCCTTCGCCACGCACCGCTTCACTAATTAAAAACCGCGGTGCCCCCGACACAGTCAAAGCGGTGGGGTGAAACTGAAAAAATTCCGGGTCGCGAATCACTGCCCCAGCACGCCAAGCCAGGGCGACTCCATCCCCGGTGCTGACGGCGGGATTAGTAGTTTGGGCGTAGACTTGACCGCCGCCTCCCGTAGCCAGAATGACTGCTTGCGCTCGCAGCCAACAGAGATGATCTTGATGGAGTAAACAAATACCTTGACAGCGTTGCCCTTCCGGGTCAAGCCAGAGTTTCAGGGCAATCGCTTGGGGAATAATGGTAATGTTGGAGCGCTCGGTCACTTTTTCCATCAGGGTACTGATGATCGCTCTCCCGGTGCGATCGGCTGCGTGTAGCACCCTAGCCTGGGAATGGGCAGCCTCAAGAGTGCGGGCTAAGTCGTCTCCAGAGCGATCAAAACTAACTCCTAACCGCAGCAAATCAGAGATCGCTTGGGGGGCCTTCTCAACTAAAAACTGCACGGCATAGCGATCACATAAGCCCGCTCCGGCCTTCAGGGTATCTTCTAAATGGAAAACGGGGGAATCTGCCGGGGACGTGGCCGCCGCAATTCCCCCCTGCGCCCAATCACTAGCCCCGGTTTTTAAATCTTCTTTGGTAATTAAACCCACCTTTAAGTTAGGGGGTAAACACAGCGCGGCATACAATCCCGCCGCTCCCGAGCCGACCACTAAAACATCTTGATAACTCGGCAGTTGCGAGGAAACGACCATGTAGGAGTTAATTGATAAATTCTATTTATTCTAGCATTTCATTTCTCTATAGCTCTGGCCAAAATCCCCAGTCTTTCGTTGGCGCAGTATATGGTCGCCAGTCGTCAACTTTTGACTGAAAACTCCAATCTGATCCCTAGACCTCTTATAAAAATCAAAAATTGTTGTTAGATTTAGGAGTCAGTATTCTCCGAGTCAGTAGAATTAAAAATGAATAATAATCAATTAAATAATCTATTTACCGATTTTATGCAATTTAATCCCTATTTTTGCCGTTTTTAAACCCTGAAAAATTAATTATGCCAGAGCTTGACTGAATAACTGATCACTGATCACTGATCACTGAAAAAGGTGAGCGATCGCTCACCTAGAAATTTTTTTTAAACCGTAATTAACTGGATTTAGTAAACTCCGGGGTTAAAACGGTCATCACCCTCGATAAATTCTTTAGAAGGCTCAGTAACGGTGAATTTCTCCAGATTAGCCTGTAAACGCTCTTTTTGAGTGGCCGAGAGTCCGGGTATATTGAGGACATCTTCCACTTCTTGGTAGGGGGCGTTTTTGATGATTTTACCAGCTAAATTGGGATAGAACCCTCTCAAGTCCCGGAAATCGCGAATATCACTGTTATTGAGGTCGATTTTCGCCCCAAATTCTGTAGTTAGTTTAGCATCAGCCGCATTTAAGACCGCCACAGGAAGAGAGGGAAGGGCGATCGAGGTGAGATTGAGAGCTTGAGCAGGAACTTTGCCCCAAAAACTCCCGATAATCAAGGCAATTACCGCCAGCAGACGAACAAGATTCTTCATTGCAGTTGTGGTCTCCTAAAACCAAGGCAAATTAACGATCAGGACAAGAAATGAAGCCGTCAGCCTTCAGCTTTCCGACTAGGCATAGGGTGGGGAATTGGGACTTACCACCGCAGCTGACCTATTAGCTGAACGCTGATAGCTAGTTAAAAAAGTTATATCATGCCATTAGACCAGATCTTAACCTAGTTTGCCGCCCTAGGGGAAGGGTTTTGAGGGTTGGGGGATGGGGTTTTAGGGTTTTAGGGGTTTTAGGGTTTTGCGGTTTTGGGGTTTTTTAACAAAGAACAAGTTGGTTAGGACAATCTAAATCGCTAAAATCAGGTTCTGGCAAGGATTTTCCTGCTGCCATCCGTCGGCTGCTACAGTTGAATTTCCCTATTTCCCTATCTCGCCACTTCCCCCATTTCCTCATTTCCCTATCCCCTAACCCAATTATTATAAATCCCTAAAATTATCAATGACGAACAGCACTCCTATGGCATCATAAACTGTTGCTTGTCTTGAAATATATAATAAGGAAGACACAATTATGGCTCTCCAATTGGGTGATATCGTTCCAGATTTTACACAAGATTCTAGTGACGGTCCGATTTCTTTTCACCAGTGGGTAGGAGATAGCTGGGTAGTGCTGTTCTCGCACCCGGCTGATTATACCCCCGTTTGTACCACGGAATTGGGTACGGTGGCTAGTCTCAAGTCAGAATTTGAGCGACGTAATGTGAAAGTGATCGCTTTGAGTGTGGATAGTGCCGAATCCCATCGGGGTTGGATTAATGACATCAACGAAACTCAAAACACTACCGTTAACTATCCGATTATCGCCGATGGCGATCGCAAAGTGTCGGATCTCTACGGCATGATTCACCCCAATTCCCTCAATAATCTGACGGTACGTTCGGTGTTTATTATCGATCCCAACAAAAAATTACGTTTGACTATTACCTATCCTGCCAGCACGGGACGCAATTTTAATGAGATCCTGCGGGTAATTGACTCCCTGCAGCTCACCGATAACTATCAGGTGGCTACCCCGGCTAACTGGACCGACGGCGGCGATTGTGTGGTGGTTCCCTCTATTCCCACTGAAGAAGCTCGTAGCAAATTCCCCAAAGGAGTTGAAGAAATCAAACCCTATCTACGCATGACTCCCCAACCTAATAAGTAATTAGTGACCGGTAATCAGTGAACCAGATCCTGGAAAACTGACAATCCAAAAACCATAAAATCTTGAGCGAGGGTTGGCTATCCGTTTTAACGGATGCTACCCCTGGCAACAGGGGATTTATCTCCCTCTATCATTTATTGGTTTGATTGTCAATAGATTTTTTCATAGTTTCCGTAGATGTGTCAATGTGTCACCAGCAGTAGCGCAGAAATAAATAGGAGTCCAGAAAGTGGGTAACTTTAACAACTGAGAGGATTCTTTTCGTTAAAAGCAATTTCTTGGCTGGGTTAAAGACAATTCATCGACATCTATCTTAACCATAAGTTAAGTTAATATTTAGCAAAAATCGGCTTAAGGCTAAAAAAACAATTAACATTATGGCTCCAAATGCTTAGTAGTGCTTAGTTTAGCTAGACTGTAGAGCGATGAAATTATCTAAAGATCAAGCAAAGATTGTCAGGAATTCTGGGGTAGATATATAAGTAAATTTTATTTTAAGTTTATTTAAGACTGTCATTACTAATGCAAGGGTGAGTCAGGGAGATTTTCCCGTAGTATCAAAAATGAAACTCGCTCCCATCGTTCAATCTGACGACGAGCGAGAGGCAATTGTAGAGACTGGCGCTTTCACTAGCATTTAATTAAGAGGAACAACTGATGACAACTTATAAAGTCACCCTGAAAACACCCGATGGCGAGCATACAATTGATGTTCCCGATGATGAGTACATTCTCGATATGGCTGAAGAAGCAGGACTGGACTTACCTTATTCCTGCCGTGCGGGAGCTTGCTCCAACTGTGCCGGTAAACTTCTATCTGGTCGTGTCGATCAATCCGATCAATCCTTCCTCAGTGACGATCAAATGGAAGCTGGTTTCATCCTCACCTGTGTCTCCTATCCCACCGATAACTGTGTGATCGTCACCCACCAAGAAGAAGCTTTGTACTAATCTCTCTCAAGATGGTTAGAAAACTCCCGTTAAGTGCCATGGCACTTAACGGGAGTTATTTTATGGCTCAAAAATTTTTTCCCTAAACACTTGTGTGTTTTAGCTAAGGGTGCTATGATTGATAATCGTGGAATTAATGGGTCGGTGCCCGAGTGGTTAATGGGGGCGGACTGTAAATCCGTTGGCTACGCCTACGCTGGTTCGAATCCGGCCCGGCCCACCACGATCAATGCCCGTGTAGCTCAGTGGTAGAGCACACCCTTGGTAAGGGTGAGGTCATGAGTTCAATCCTCATCACGGGCTTAGATTGGAAAAGTTGCGGTGATGGGATTTCTTTGATCCTCTTCACGCAATTTCATCTTAAGAAACCTGTGCGTTCGCCCTGGGAGCTTAAGCTGTACCGCATTTAAACTGCGTCTGGGAAAATTGAGGACAAATGCTCGAACTCCCTCTCCGGCACTCCCTTCTCCGGTGCAGTCTTAACGAGTAATTGAGATAGTCAACAGCTTATCCCCGTGGGCGGAGATAAGATAGAATGATATAACATCATCTGGGATTTTCTCTGGTGCTATATTAGACCTCTTGTAAAAATCAAAAATTGTTGTTAGGGTTAGGAGTCGGTAGCCAGTAGTCAGTAGTCAGTCCCGATAAAAAAATTTTCACCCCCACAGATGAAAGAGGTTTCCGTCCCTACACCCCACACCCCACACCCTACACCCTCTTTCAAGTCAGGAGAATTAAGAATGAATAATAATCAATTAAATGGTCTATTTCCAGATTTTATGCCATTTAATCCTTATTTTTGACGTTTTTGAACCCTCAAAAGTTAATTATGCAAGAGGTTTATTATAAAAATGTCCAATCAATCCTCACCTAACTCCACAGAAATACAAGCAATTTTCGATCGGATCGCTCCTGAATATGACCGACTTAATCAAGAATTAAGTTTAGGATTACACCGCGTCTGGAAATTAATGACAGTCAAATGGTGTCAACCCGAAAAAGGCGATTTTGCCCTTGATATCTGTTGTGGCAGCGGCGACCTGACTAACCTATTATCAAAACAAGTGGGCAAAACCGGCCAGGTGATCGGACTAGATTTTTCCCCACAACAATTAAAAATCGCCCGTCAACGTTTTAGCGCCACTAATATTAACTGGATGGAGGGGGATGCCCTCAATTTACCCTTTGCCGATTCTAGCTTTGATTGTGCCACTATCGGCTATGGATTACGCAATGTGGTCGATATTGCCCAATGTCTGGGGGAATTATACCGAGTCCTGAAACCGGGTGCTAAAGCGGCGA
Source organism: Microcystis sp. LE19-8.1F (assembly GCF_027531715.1). Taxonomy (NCBI): domain Bacteria; kingdom Bacillati; phylum Cyanobacteriota; class Cyanophyceae; order Chroococcales; family Microcystaceae; genus Microcystis; species Microcystis sp. LE19-8.1F. Next base: position 7,826 of record NZ_JAPZSO010000250.1, read on the forward strand.
TTCTTGACTTCCATCAACCCACCGAAACCATCGCCAAATTATTCCAAAACTGGTATCTCGATCATATCGTCGTTCCCGCTGCCGAGCGCTACGGTTTAACTGACCAGTACGCTTATATTAGTCCCAGTATCGATCGCTTTCCCCGGGGCCCAGAACAGGTAAAATTAGGCTATCAGTCGGGATTTTCCGGCGCTGTTCACTATCCACTCCTAGCAGGACTGATGGGAGTGTTAGTCTTAAAGAAATAACTCACTCACATTTCCGTTTATTTTTTGCTGCTAAATTGAATCTCCCTACTCTTTGGACATGGATATTACCGCCGATCGCGGGGGCAATTATTGGCTATTTTACGAACGATGTAGCCATAAAAATGCTATTTCGTCCCTACAAGGCGATTTATATCGGTAAGCGTCCTCTTCCCTTCACCCCGGGGCTAATTCCTCGCAATCAAGATCGATTAGCTGTCCGGGTATCGGATACGATCATGGGTTCCCTGTTAACTCCCGAGGAATTACAAAAACTGGCTAAACGACTCCTCGACACCGAAAGGGTACAGGGGGCGATCCTCTGGCTGTTACAATTAGCTTTAAAACAGATAAAAGGCGATCGGCAAGCAAAAACCGCCGAGATTTTGGCGGCGATTCTTCACGATTTATTCGGGGAATCTTTAGCGAGATTACTAAAAGTTTTAGCCCGACGGCAGGACTTTTTAGAAAAACAGATCAATCAAATTTTTGATCGCCTAGTTTTAGAATTTTCTCTCAGTGAACAACAGGCGCGACAATTCTCCGATTGGCTATTAGAAACCGTCTTACCTGCTGATGTTATCCGTCTAGCTTTAATCGATTTTTTAACCGATCGCAATATTCAAGTTATCGATGAAGGATTTCGGGAAAAAACCAGTGGAACCTATTGGGTAGTAGCCAATTTATTCGGTTTACGCAATGCCCTTGCTCGCTTACGCACTTTTTGCCTTGATGAAAAGGATTTAGCTAATACCAGAATCAAAGAATTATTACTATCTTTAGAGATGCGTAATCGTCTGAAAAACTGGTTACAAAGTATCTCTTTACAAAATTTACCTATCTCCACCGTCAGACAATTGCGTAAAACCACCAGGGATACGGTGCGAATTTATATTCAAGAAAGTGGCGAACAATTTCTGCAAGATTTTGGACAAACGATCGACTGGGATCAAATCGCTAATTTAATTATTAATCGTCTGCAATCTTCGGGGTCAATGACTACATCATTAGGGGTAATTAGTCAAGAGTTAGCGTTAATTTTAGAGCGTTATCTAGAGGAAGATTTAGAGAAATTAGTCGCCCAAATTATCCCGATTCTCAACATCGATCAGGTGATCCGCGATCGGGTAAATGCCACTTCCCCCGCCGATCTGGAAAATGCCATCCAAGGCATTGTTAAACAGGAATTACAGGGAATTGTTAATCTCGGTGGTATTCTCGGTCTTCTAGTTGGACTAATGCAAACAGTTATTTTAATTGCACAGAATCCGGGGTAATAATTAGGGTCTGCTGAAAAAGTTTGTTGGTGGGGGCAGGGTGTGGGGTGTGGGGTGTAGGGTGTGGGGTGTGAATTTTCCCCCTGAAAAAGCCTTAATCTAACAAGGTTTTTAGATTTATTCAGCAAGCCCTAATTAGGGGGGTTAAACTAAGTTAACCCACCGGAATCATTGCGTTTATTTTTAAGGTAAAATCAAAAAACTTCCCTGACAGAAAAGAGTTTGATCGTCGAGAATAAAAGATTTAATCTCCACATCTTTGCCTAAATCGACGGTAAAGGGTTGCAAATCAATAGATAAATCTGGGGCTAAACCTTGCCATTGTCGGGGACTAATCCCTAAAGTGCGAGCATCTTTTAAGGTAATATCGGCAGTAAAAATTACTTCTGCACCTGTTTCTCTATAGCCGAGAAGAGAGAAATAACCCTGATTTAGGAGAACACTTTTCCAGTTAAAATGCTCTGGTGAGATAATTTCTCTGGCATTAACAATTCCGTTATTTTCTAGGGAAAAAATTAGTAAATCCGCCAAAGCATTAACTAAAATAGTCGAGGTGATCGAATTATTTAAATCCTGCTCGTTAATTTCCACCTCACCGCTAACCCGAATAGGTTCCAAAATTTTTAGAGGTTTCCCTCGCAAAACCTGCCCGATATTAAGACGAATATTTTCCCCTCTTAATTGCGCTTTACCTAGATGTAAACCTTGATAAATCGCTTTTCCTACGGCTAAAAATACCCCGGGGATATAACCGCGCAAAATTTGCCGATCATGACCTTGCAGCTGCATTTCTAAATCTTCTATCTGTTCTACTTGCGTTCTTAAGAACAGACGTACTGCTGGCGGCAAAACCTTACTAATAATCTCACTTTGAGTATTGACCCACATAAACGTTATCTCACTCACTCCACAATTTTTCTAATTGTAACAGAGCTAGATCGATCGAACCATGAGGGGCCGCCGTCAGCTATCATACTAAATCCGTTGAGTAGAGGCGAGTTATGAGGAGAGGCAAAAGGCAAAAGGCAAAAGGCAAGAGGCAAAGGGGAATAAATAATCAGTTTCTAAGTAGGTAGGCGTTAAAAATTATCAGATGCCCCCCTTATCAAGGGGGGATTAAGGGGGGATCGAACCTAAAATTCATTTTTAATTTAATTATAACCAACAACTTAATAACTGGATTTGGTATCAGTTATAGGTAAAAACTTCGCTACTTTCTTTTCACTGATTACTGATTACTGATCACTGACAAGCCCCTAATTTTTAGGTTTTTGAGGCGTTGAGGGAATTAAAACGAGGGGAAAGATAGGCGACTAAAATTCCAAGGGTAAAACCAATTAAATTGCGGAAAAGGGGCAGTAATTCACTGGTGCGAGTAACCACCGGTCCGATGCCAAAAGCAACAAAGAGGATAAACCAGAGGGGAGAGACAATTAAAACCCATTGCCAAGCGAAAACCTGTCCTTCTTTGCGAGGAATACCGGCAAAACCGAAGACTAAACCGCCGACAATTGAGGTAATTAAAGTTAAAATCCACTGTTCCCTCGGTAAACCGGGGACCACCGCACAACCACCTTTAACTAAACAGCCTTTTACCGTGTCTAAGGATTGTACGATCGCGTTATTTTCGCCATTTTCCCGGACAAAATACATATTACCGAAACGGGCCTGTAACTCGATCCAAAAAGTGCGGGGTAAAAATTCATAGACGGCATCACCAATACTAAAAGATAGTAGATTACCGCCGCGACCATCGGCCACTAGGAGAATACTTTTATCATCCAATCCCCAGAAATTAATCACGGCCCGGCCGGGGCTGCGGTCATATTGGGTTAAAACTCGCATTTTCCAGCCGGTTTCCCCTTGAAATGTCTCGATATCTCGGATTAATGCTTCTTCCTGTTTTGCGGGTAGATAATTGGCTAAATCAACGATCGGAGTGGCTTGATTGGGCAGTAATTCGGGATTATTCACCGCTAGAGCTTGATCCGGGCAGATAATCCAACCCAGACAGCTAATGACACCAATTACAAGAGCGATCGAGATTCCTCGGCAAAAACGATTGAGCATAGCACTTCTAGACAATGAGAATTTTTTCAGCAAGGGTGTAGGCTAACTTTCAGTTTCTTTACACTTATTTACTTTATCTTAAGGGAATTCTCAACTTTAGTCACTCAGTTATCAGGAGTCAGGAGATAGGAGTCTGTATTCAGGAGTCAGTCCCGATGAAAAAATTTTCACCACCAGAGATGAAAGAGGTTTCCTTCCCTACACCCTACACCCTACACCCCACACCCCACACCCCACACCCTACACCCCACACCCTACACCCCACTTCCCCATCTGCTTAACTGCGTTTCCAAGTATTCCAAGCGACTTTAAAACCGATCAAGAGGCGACGGCTGCCACGATCGAGCTTGCTGAGACCAGCTTTAGCACTACCGAGACTGCGATCGACTCCTTGGAAAACTTGGCGGGTACTTTTGACCCCTTCATCGATATTTTCGGTTAATTCGCTGATTTCTGCCCCTGTCAGGCGAATTGCTTCTAGAGTCGGGGGAAATTCCCGATGGAGGGTATCGAATAATTTTTCGGCACTGCGGGCTGCCCGGGCTAACTCTTGCAGGGCAGGTAAAGCAGCGATGAAAACCGCCGTTAAACTAACGGCGACTAGCAGTAAAGAACATCCTAGCCAGAAAATAGGTTCGGTCATTTAATGGTCATTCGAGTGATGATTATCGCCTTGGGGGGATTCTTCCGAGTCGGGGAAAGGATTGTCCGTGGCTAGACTTTGACTAGCTTCGATTCCGGCTGTCACCGCCTCTTTTAATCTGATTAAAGTATCATCCCAATTACGCCGGGCCGATTCCGATAGGCGATCAGCCTGCAATTGCATCGTCGTGGTCAGATCTTCGGCTAATTCAGGCAAAGCCCGCGCGGATTTTTGCAGAATTCGACGGGTTTCTTTTCCAGATCTGGGCGCTACTAATAAACCCGCCACTGCCCCGATCGCACTGCCCACTAAAACCCCGACGAGGAATAAGCCACCGTTACCGTTATTTTTATCTGCCATAGGATTGCCCTTGTACTTAATTCCCAATTTTACGAGCAATTACACTTCTCTTGTGCAGTTTCTTCGGCAAAATTTTGGACTGTTGCTCTTGGTAAGCAGCAACAGACCTAGAAGGGATAAATTGAGAAAAACTAGCGATCGGGCAAAACCCGATTTTATTGCTGACTTTGAGCCAATAAGGGAGTGAAAAAGAAGAACCTCTGGGAGTCTTGCCGTGTTTCGACCCCAAAGGTTCCTCTTATGCTGAACTTATACTCCTCACACAATAGTAATAATACACACAATCCGCTGCTTTTGTCAAGAGGTTTATGACATTTTTTTCCACAGACCTCTGGCCAAATTAATTTTCCAGGGCCGGCAGGCGCTCTTGTCGGGGACAGCTAAGTAGGGTTTGCGGCAAAAAGTTTTTCCTGGGGGCAGGGTGTGGGGTGTGGGGTGTAGGGTGTGGGGAAATGGGGAAATGGGGGAGTGGGGAGAGGGAAGTAGGGGGTGGTATCAACTATTGCCTTCAAGCCACGTTTTCAAATCTCGTTCTGGTTTGGCCACATTAAATAAATGTAAACCAAAATCCTCTGAAATATCTTGACAAATTTTCACTCCTCTGATGCTGTTGCCTTTTTCATCTAAAAGGGGCGAAAAAGTCCCAATTCCCAACTGATGGGGAACTACTGCCGTAATTCCGCCCCCGACACCGCTTTTTGCCGGTAATCCTACCCGATAGGCCCATTCTCCCGAAGCGTCGTACATTCCACAGGTAAGCATAACACTGATCACATCTTGAACGTAGTGTTCATCGATCGCCCGTATTCCTGTGATTGGGTTGACACCCCCATTAGCCAAGGTAGCCGCCATCAGGGCTAAATCGTGAGCATGGACGAGGATGGCGCATTGTTGACAGTAAAGGTCGAGGGTTTCTTCAATTTTATCGCTAACCATGCCAAAATTTAGCATCAGATAAGCCATGGCCCGATTGCGATTGCCGGTGGATTTTTCCGAGAGAAAAACGGGGACATTAATCTCGTGATCCCTACCCGTATAGCGTTTAAACATTTCTAAAATACGTTTTAGCCTTTCCGTGGCATTCTGTCCGGTGATTAAATCCGTGGTAGCGATCGCACCAGCATTAACCATAGGATTATAGGGACGATTGGTTTTTTCATCGAGAATAATCGAGTTGAAAGCTTCCCCCGTGGGTTCAACACCGACTTTACTATTAACGTATTCCCTTCCGTGATCTTCTAGGGCTAATCCAAAGACAAAAGCTTTAGAAATCGATTGTACTGTAAAGGTTTGCTGACAGTCGCCCACCTCAAAAATCTGACCGTCAGTGCTAATTACAGAAATACCAAACCATTCTGGAGCTGCTAGGGCTAATTCCGGAATATAATCGGCGATATTCCCCGTCTGTAAATCGGAGTATTTTTCGTGAAGATAGTTAAGATAGTTCCGAAAAGGATAGACTAACTCTTGCCCGGAATTGACGGGACTAATAAAATCTTTTGGGGAAGCCATAGAGGAGTATAGCAGTTATCCTAATAATGAGTGACAAAGTTGTGGTTTTGGGGAGTCAGTCGCCGGTATTCAGTTGTCTCTATTGGAGCATGATTGTAAGAGGTGGTTCCCTCAGCTGCTTGCCTATCTAAATTACTGGTTAAGATTGCCGCCGATAATTGTTGTTTCAGTGCCACTCTAGAGACGGTAATAAGCACATCTCTAGAGAATTTCTGTAATTTCTAATTAACTTCCCGAACCACGATAAATGCGATCAGCTTGGGAGGGTTCTAAATAAGTATAGCCCGGTTTTTGGGTTGAGGAGCCATTCTTTTTCGCCACAGTATTAACCGCAGGAGTCGCTTTTTTTAAGTCCGCATTAGTCCTGATATAATCCTCAGAAATCTTGAAGGGATGACTATTGGGAAGGTGACGACTAGGGGGTAAATTGTCTTCTGGTTCGGGATGGGTAATTTTACTATGGGGAGCGACAAAATCGTGTAGGATGGGATCATAGGCTAGAATTTCGCCGGTTTCAATCCGAAAAATCCAACCGTGTAGGGACAATTTACCCTGATGTAATCGGGAACGAATAATTGGATAGCTTTGCAAATTACTTAACTGATTGAGAACATTTTCTGCTACTGTCACCTCGATCAGTTCTTCTCCTTCTAGTTCTTTGTAATTATCCTTAACTAAACGTCGAGTAGCTTCTGCTTGCTTTAACCAATCGTAAACTAAAGGCATTTCATCGGCCAGACTCTGCAATTTTAACAAACCTTTCATCGCTCCACAATGGGAATGACCGCAGATAATCACTTGCTCGATGCCGAGAGCGTTGATAGCATATTCTATAGATGCACCTTCACCACCATTGGTTGCTCCGTAGGGAGGAATTATATTTCCCGCATTACGAATTACGAATAATTCCCCCACCTCCGCTTGGGTAATTAGGTTAGGATCGATCCTGGAATCGGAACAGGTGATAAACAGGATTCTCGGTTTTTGTCCGTGGGAGAGTTGCTCAAATAATTGCCGATGTTCATCAAAATAACCACTCTGGAACTTTTCTAGTCCCTGTAGGAGTTTCTTCATAATAATTCTTCTAGTTTAGTTCGATCGCTATTTAGTCGATCCTTTCAGCATTATCGGGCATGAGATAACAGCAATGCAACCGGCCAGATTAGCGATCGCTATCGGCTGCGAGATTGGTTATACTTTGTTAAGATAAGATACAGACTGTATCTAAGCAAATTTTATTCTATGGAAACTGCAACAATTTTGGGGATTTCGATCGCTGCCGCTTTGGTAGGAATTACCGCTTTAGCTCTTTATACCGCTTTTGGACCGCCGGCAGCAGAATTAAGCGATCCTTTTGAAGATCACGAAGATTAATTCTTTAATAACCATGTGGCTATCTGCCAAGGAGAAATTTGCTCCATAGGATCGATCGCTCTTTCTAAACCATCGATCGATTCTTTTATTGTTAATTGTAATTGATTTTGCCAATCAATAACAGCGTTTTCTCCCTGACATTCATAAACGCGCATTACCCAACCCCGAGAGGCTGTTTCAGTTGGTTTGAAACTCATTAAAATTAAGTTATCGGCCGAGAATTTTAACCATTGTGCCACCGGTGGCAGCCGGTTTGATTGAGAAGAATTAGTAATAAAAATAACGGTGACAGGTAAGTTTAACTGCCAAGCGTGATGGACAGTTTTCGCCGTTTTCCAGTTACCTTGGTGGGGATATATTGCATAGGTAAATTCTTGTTTACCCAGATCCGCCTCGGAATCGGGCCATCGGGGACTTCTCAGCAGAGTTAATCGCAGTTGCTGGTTAGTAGCATCATAGCCATATTTATTATTATTTAAAAGACTCACCCCATAGTTTGCCTCTGTATCGGTTAAATCCGCCCATTTATGGGCGTAAACTTCCCATTTTGGCGATTCTGGTTCGTGATCACGCTCGATCGCACCACAGGCAATTTCATAGGTGGTAAAATCGCTGTTGAGGGTGAGAGGAAAAGCGGTTTTTACTAAAGTATGTTCCTGTTGCCAATTAACAATAGTTTTAATCTGGAGAATAGGAGAATCTTTTTCTAAGATATAATCTTGACAAAATTGCGAATCACCTAAACTTCTGATCACGCGAATCTGCCAGCGCAAGGCACCACATTCTAAGCATTCGATCGATTTTAATACTGTTTTGGGTAAGGGATATTGTTGATAATTCGGATCGATATTCCAAGCGTCCCAATATTGTCCTTGATCTTTAAATGCCTGTAATTGATTACCAGCAGCTTGCAGGATTTCTTTTTGATTAATTATATCAAATATACTATCTATATCTCCCGTTTCTGAGTTAATGGTAACTTTAAGCAGTCCATTGTCTAAAATAAATTGGCAGTTGGTTAAATTTTGCTCGGCTGCTTGCTGATTGGCAACTAACCAAAATAACTTATAACCCACAGAAGGAATATTTTTAGCGAGAAATAATAGCTGATTGTCGTGGGATAATTGCGAAGGACAGAGACAATTATTCCAGTCATAAACCGAACAATTGACAGATTCTACAGCTAAAGAGATAACTTGGGATATTTCCCAGTTAAGAGAATTAAAAACTAGAAAAGGTTTTGCTTGGGGATGGGGGGGATTAGGTAAATTAATTTGAGTGGCAATTGCCTGTAAAGCTTGATCTAAAATTGCTTCACCTGTGCTGATAACTTGCTGCCATAACTGATTGGCATCCCTAAACACTTCGGGGATAGAAGTACCGGGAAGTATATCGTGAAACTGATTTAATAAAACCTTTTTCCATGGGGATTCTATCTCGACTTTCGGATAGGGAATCTCTAGTAAAATATTAGCCAGAGAAGACCATAATTCCCCTTGATACAAGAGGATTTCACAGTAACGATTATAGGCCTTTTGGTCGGCGTGGGTAGTATAACAACCGCGATGGAATTCTAGATATAATTCATCATCCCAGATAGGAAGATTACTTGTCTCCAGACTGTCCAGATAAGTTGTTGCTTGGCTAAATTTTAGCTGGGGGAAAAAAGGAGATTTTTGCCAACGTTGGGCCACCTCTAACATATCACGAGTCGGACCGCCGCCATGGTCACCAACACCGGGCAGCCAAAAAATATCTTTTAAGCCGGTTTGCTGTTCCCAATTGAGAGCATGATCGGTCATAATAATTGGGTTAGTATCCATAACTCCGGCAACATTGGGAGGAGACATGAGGGAAAGAATTTTACTGCCATCGGGAGATTGCCACCAGAAAAAACCGTGGGGAAATTTAGTCGTATCATTCCAATGCAGTTTCCCGGTTATAAAATATTTGATGCCAAAGGATTTAAGAATTTGCGGCAATTGGTAGGGAAAACCAAAGGTATCCGGCAGCCAAGCAGTTTTAGTGATTTGTCCAAATTTTTCTTGAAAATATTTTTGTCCATAAAGTAGTTGTCGAAATAGAGATTCCCCAGAGATTAAATTGACTTCTGGTTCTACCCACATCCCGCCCAAAAGTTCCCAAGATTGCCCTTTATATGCCTCTAGCATCGCTTGAAACAGGTCAGGATGATGTTTTTCTATCCAATCGTAAATTAGGGGGCTAGAATGACCAAATATGAGGGCAGGAAAATCTTTTTGCAGGTTTAAAACCGAGATAAAAGTGTTTTTTGCCACTTGCCAAGTTTCTGCCAACGGCCACAACCAAGCCATATCCAAATGTGCGTGGCCGAGAAGATGAAAACTGCGTTCTTTGAGAGGTTGAGCGAGGGTTTGCAGGGATTGACGAATTGATTCTAGGGAGCGATTAAATTTATCTTTGTTGGTGACATTATCCCAGTCAATATTATCGAGAGTAGCGGTAAAAGCCGCTAAGTGTTCAGGATAAAAAGTTTGTAGATAATTATGGAGAATGGTTAATTCATCAGCAACAAAACAAGGATCGATAGCTTGGCTATATTCATAGATTAACTCTGATTTCATCAAACCACCAATATCATGATTGGGACTGACTAAACGGAGAGTAACAAGAATTTCTTGATCGGTAGAGACCGAGTTGGAAAGTAAAATGCGGGTGGAAGAATCAAAGAGGTCTCCTGCTTGGATAAATTGATTATTAACATAAATTTTGACATCTTCCGCCCACCAAGTTAAGATTAATCTCAGTTCCATTCCCGCTAAAGGATAACCGGCTAAATGTTCGGGGACAATAATTTTTTGAGTTAGATATTGAATTTGTCTGCCAGCCGGCCAAATAATGTATTGTTTTTCATTGAGGGTGACGGGTTGAATTGGTTTTCCCGCTGCTGTAGCGATAAACCAATTTTTCTGAATATCTGTGCGGGTGAGGTGAGACAGTTTAGCGATGTTGTCGAGGGGAGACATGAGTAAACAAATAAGTTAATTTTGATTATTTTAAGCGATCGAGGACTAATTAGGCTAGGGGGAACTCCTGTTAACGCAATACTGCTGAAGATTTACTTAATCTCATCTTTAGTCAAACCAATAGTTTATTAGATTAAGTTAAAGCTGAGGAACTAAAAATCCCAATACTCACCGCATCTGGATAACGTTCATCTACCAAGTATTTCCTGTGTTGGGCTAATCAATACTGGTACGTTGCTCAGTCACTGCAAGCTGCCTCCTTTTAAGGACATGAATAAGTTACTAACTCTCTTTTTGGCTCAATTTTTGCCCAGAGGTGCGTTCATTCTTAGCCAGCATCATTGGACAAATTAGGCTGAATTTATCTCTCCCATTATCCGTGATTATGGCTTTGACAGACCACTACTTCGATTGACCTGAATTGGAACAATTTAGATAAATACACAATTAAAGCTTTTTGTCAAGAAAATAACATTAAACTTATTATTGATGCCTCCCATGCCCACGCCCAAATTATCTGCCAATTAGCGATTAATTACGCTACCCTAACTAATATCCCCTATCTGCGCCCTATCAAAAAATCGGTCTTGAGCTAGATAGTTTAGAAACCCTCCAAGATATCGCGCCCCTGTTCATCCGTCTGCTACCTGTTGTAAACTCGTTAGAGACAGCCTGAGAAGCATCATTGACCAGCAATCAAATTATTGCCCTCCGTCCCCCATTTGCCTCGATTTAGAACTGGCTTTTGCCAGTACCCACCCTAATTATCCCAAAAAACTAGCAATTTTAACGATATTATCGATTTTTTCTGGAATATTATGTCTGAAACTATCACTCCCGCCATTAGCGAGCGCATCTGTAAACACATGAACAAAGATCACGGTGAGGCCGTGCTTTTCTACGCTCAAGTTTACGGTAATATTACCGATGCAGAAACTGCTCAAATGCTCTCCATCGATCCCCAAGGCATGGATTTAGCCGTAGAAAAATTAGGGGAGAGTCAAACAATTAGAATACCGTTTGAGCGCACCCTAGAATCAGCCAAGGATGCCCATAATATCCTCGTTGAGATGCTAAAAGTTAATCAAACCACCCCTTGACAAAGCCCGATTTTGCCCCTATCACCGAAAAAGACCAACCTAGAAAATTAGCCCATGAATCAGGTTAACAGTACGGGAATAAAAATACCCAAGTCTGGCTGGCGTTTACTGCCTTTTTTAGTCTTGGGTGTGCTAGTTTTTGCCTTTAATTCCTCCCTAGAATTAAATTATCTAGTCAAGGGTTATATTACTCTCTTGGAATTACAGGCAGGCATCGTGGTTTTATACTTTCTTTTGGCTAAATTAGGGAAATCTCAAAAATTATGAGAAATAGAACTATAGCGGCTTTACTAGCCTTTTTTCTCGGTTATCTTGGCATCCATAAGTTTTATCTAGGGGAAAATTTGGCAGGTATTTTTTATCTACTTTTCTTCTGGACTTTTATCCCCGGCATCATTGCTTTTTTTGAATTTATTGGTTTAATCATCATGTCAGATCAAGCTTTTGATGCTAAATACAATCCCAACTATCTCCCCAGCAGTAGAGAGCGAGGACTGCCAGAATCAGCCCAGCAAAAAACCGCTACTTTACTCCAGCTTAAAAAACTTTACGATCAGGGAATTATTACTGCTGAAGAATACGAAGAAAAACGCAGAAAATATTTAGATTCTCTTTAAAAAAATATGTCTAATCTCTCTCCTCGCCCTCCCGAATCTTCCGAGTGGATCTGGCTATCCTTAGTCCCAGTTTTCGGGGGACTTGCCATTGCTAATGCTGGCAAAAAAACTAATAACCAAAGTTGGTTATCCGTCGGCATTGCTTTGACAATTATCTCCTTTATTTTCCTTACACAAGAGTCTTTTATCGTAATTTGGTTTGCCCAAATCGGCCTGGGTTTATACATCCGTCAACAGCTTAATTCCCATCCAATAGCTTCGGCAAATAGAACCGATTCCAGACAGTCATCCTCTCCTCTTGAAAAAATTGATATTAACAGCTGTTCCACCAACGATCTGGTTTATAAATTAGGGTTGCCGATTGTCTATGCCAATGATATTGTTTCTGTCCGTAATGAAGGACATATTTTTACCCATTTGGAAGAATTACACTTCCTAGCTGGTTTACCGGAAAATTATCTCAAAAAATTAGAACCTTTGATTATCTTTGCCTACGATATTCGCCAAGAAGTTGACGTTTCTTGGCGTTGTTTAAACTACTACTCCGTTGCGGAATTAGTCAATCTCGGTCTTGACTTTTCCCTGGCCGATAAAATTGTCGCCGAAAGAGAAAAAAACGGTGTCTATCGTTCGGCCATCGAAGTGAGAAACCGGACAGGTATTCCCTTAAAATCCTATCAGCAATTGCTCTAATTAGCTTTATTCTACTTATAGCTTGAATTGCTTTTCTATCAAAGACACGATCCAACTTCTAGGTAAAAAACGGGGCAGATTGACGATAATTTTATTAGCCAATTTACCGGCTACCACGTTGGGGCGTTTGTTTGCCAAGGCAGTTAAAGCCTCTTGTACCACCACTTCCGCCGAATCTAACCGGCCGTTTTTGCCCATAAAAGCCCTGGGAAATCGGGCCACCTCAAAAAAATTAGATTCCGTCGGACCGGGGCAAAGAGCAAGGATTTTAACGCCTTTATCTTTATTTTCTGCCCAGAGAGACTCGCTAAAGCTGAGGACAAAAGCTTTTGTGGCTGCATAAACGGAAAGATAGGGGAGCGGTTGAAACCCAGCAATGGAAGCAACATTGATAATTGCCCCCCCAGCACCAGCAAGCATCGGACGGAGAAAATAGTGGCTTAATTCCACCAATACCAGATTATTTAACTGGATCATTTCTAACTGTCGGGCTAAATCCTGCTCGCTAAAAGCACCATAATCACCAAAACCAGCATTATTTACCAGTAAATCAACGTTGATTCCTTTTTGGTTCACCGTATCATATACCAGCTTTCCTGCCCCGGCAACGGTCAGATCTTGAACGATAACTGTCACTTTTACCCCGTATTGTTCCTCTAATTCCGCTGCTAATTGTTCTAGTTTATCCCTAGATCTAGCGACTAAAATTAGCTCCATTTGCCGTTGGGCAAGTTGACGAGCAAAGACGACACCGATACCAGTGGAAGCGCCAGTAATGAGGGCTGTTTTCATAGAAGATCAACTAAAAATAGCTCTTTTGCTGGAATCTTACCACAATTACCCTTTCATTTACAGTTCTTAACTTGGCGGGGAAGGCATTTTTTCAACTTAGGATATATGTTAAGCTAGAAATAGAACAAAGGTCGAGGGAGGTGCAGAGATGACAGTTATAAGCTTCACTGATCAAGATATTGCCAAATATACCGCCGCTGATATTGCTTCTTTAGCCGAACGACTAGAAAAAGATGAGTATAGCAACCCCTTCGAGGCTTTGCGGGATTGGCACCTGTTGCGAGCGATCGCTTTTCAAAGGCAGGAATTAGCCGAACCTTATCTTTATCTGTTGGATCTAGAAGCCTACGATGAGGCTTAAGGTTGCTTAGTTAAACAAAACTTAACACAAATTACTGGGGGTGTGAGACTAGCACACCCATTATTTTTGATTATGATATTCTCCGGCTGAAAAAACCCCTAGCTTTTTGCCCCTTATTTCCCTACTATCAATAACAAAGTATTTTTAGGCGATCGACTAGATTATGGGCAAACAATACAACGTTTATGGGATCGGTAACGCGCTCGTTGATATGGAATTTCAAGTCTCTCCTGAATTACTGCAAGAATTGGGCATCGATAAAGGAGTGATGACGCTGGTGGACGAAAATCGTCAAACCCAGTTGATGGAAAAATTGGCTCTTGATTGTAAACGCAGCGGTGGCGGATCGGCGGCGAATACCCTAGTAGCGATCGCTCAGTTGGGGGGTAGAGGTTTCTATTCCTGTAAAGTGGGCAATGACGAATTAGGTAAGTTTTATCTGCAAGATCTGCGGGCCTGTGGTTTGCATACCAATGAACACGGCGGCGAAAAAGAGGTGGGAATCACGGGAAAATGTCTAGTTTTCGTCACTCCCGATGCCGATCGCACCATGAATACTTTTCTCGGCATCACCGGGGAAATTTCCGAACGGGAATTAGTCCCTTCAGCGATCGCTAATGCCGATTATCTCTATCTCGAAGGTTATCTCGTCACCTCTCCCACTGCCAAAGCTGCCGCTATTAAAGGGCGAGAAATTGCTCAGGCTGCTGGAGTCAAAACCGCTTTATCCCTGTCGGATCCCAATATGGCGATCTTCTTTCGGGAGGGATTACTGGAAATGATCGGAACCGGGTTAGATTTCGTTTTCGCTAATGAGTCGGAAGCTTTGACTATTTCCGGCAGCGAGGAAATCGAGTCAGCGATCGCCTATTTTAAAACCATTGCCAAAGGATTCGCTATCACCCGGGGTGCCAGTGGTTCTTTGATCTATGATGGCGAAAATCTCCTGGAAATTGACCCCCATCCCGTACAGGCGATCGATACCGTCGGTGCGGGGGATATGTACGCAGGTGCGTTTCTCTACGGTATTACCCACGGTATGGGTTACAAAGGGGCGGGAAATCTCGCTTCTCTAGCGGCTGCCCGGGTGGTTTCTACTTTTGGGGCGCGTTTACAAACCGAGGAAATTCAATCCCTGCGCGATTCGATCGTTTTGGGATAGGTTTTGTCGGTGATCGGGAGTCAGTAGTCAGGTTTTTTCTCCCTGCTCCCTGCTCATAGACAGTCTTAACCAGTAATTTAGATAGGGTTTGCTGAATAAATTTGAAATGTAGGCAAAGTAGGGGTTTTGGGGCTTTACGAGCGAAACAGGTGCAAGATTTTGAGAGAATCGTCGTTCAAAACCTTGCGTCTTCATCGGCCCGCGTCCTGTAGGGGCGAAGCATTCGGGCAATAACCTATCGGTGAAAACGTAGATTTTCTATCCGAATGCTTCGCCCGTACTTATTCAGCAAACCCTAGATAGTCATACTAAATCCTGTTTAAAAGTTATAGGAGAGTGGGGAGAAGGGAGCGGGTTTTTCAAGTTGGATTGGGGGTTAATCATACTATTAAAAACCGATTCAGTATAACGTTTCCGTTAGACATCAGACACTAATGGTAAACGACGAATACGAATACGGCTTGGCTCAACCGTAATGGCTGATCCTTGTTCTAAATCCTCCTCGCACTCAGCGATTACTGTCAACAAAAGATTCGTAAGTGCTTGGGCGCGTAATCTTTCAACCCGAATGCGAATGACTGAAGGAGTATTCGCCACATCAAGTGCCAGCAATGTATGGAAATCCGCATCGAGAGTAGCAACAACCCGTCCCTCGTCTCTAGCCCTTTGGATAATGTCTGAGTCTTCAGCTTCAGACATCCCTATTTCACCAACATGAATAGTGTCGATCCCAGCATCACATAATAAAGTTGCCGCAGAAAGCGGTAGTCCCTGATCAAGCAACAGCTTCATAGCGATTAGGAAGTTCAATGATGCGATCATCCAAGTAAGAAGAGGCAAAAATTAGGGCTTGTCGAATATCTTCATCCTCCAGTTCGGGAAACTCTTGATGTAATTCTGCTCGATCGGGATAAGTTGCCAGTAGCTCAATCACTCGACGAACCGTAAGGCGAAGATTACGAATGCAGGGTTGCCCATTCATACGGTTTGGATGGCTCGTAATACGATCTAGTTTCATTAAAGTAATTCTATTTCTTCATGATCATTTTAACCTTTAGCGGGGGTAAGCAATGCCTGAAAGACATCCCCCACATATCCATTCTCTGTCATCAGATAAACCGTCACCCATACTATCTTTATATCACGCCCAAAAGCCTGTTAGTCAGATTAGCCCACACCACACTTTAACCCACAGTTTTAATCAATGGGCATGGTGCGTTCCCCAAAATCGATCGCTGGAGCAGTAGCACTTGCATTAGGGAACGCACCCTACCAGATCGGCGATCGCACTGCATTTAATCTTGGTTTTGAGGGAGTTGGGTAACAACAAGATCGGCGATCGCACTATTTAAGCTGCCAGTCCAGCAAAAATGCCAATAAGATCTAGTATTGAGAATCGGATTGTACCTACTGGTGTATCCACGCCCTAAGTACAGGACAAAAAGCTTGAAAAGTAGGCGGGAGTGGGGTTTTATGAGAAATAGCACTAATCTCGAAACCCCTATGAACCAGTATAATGCGTTGAAACAAGCTCTCAAACCTCATTTGCGATGGCACGGAGCAAGA